>JAGYNS010000042.1 GCA_018399655.1 Campylobacterales bacterium | reverse complement strand
ATATATTCTGGAAAAAAATTAAAAAATTCTTCAATAGATAAAAAAACTTATCGGAAAGTGGGTTTACCAAAGCATTGATTGTTTTATGGATCAAAATCCTTGATGGCATAAAGATATAATCTATATTTGAATATTGAAAAATAGAGTAGTTTTCTAGCTCATTTTCCCTTGCAATGGTGATGATATCTGGATTGAGTTTTTTTGCGGTTGCGAGTAATGAAAGATTGGTAGTATCATTGTTTGTTCCAGCAATTATTACACTTGCTTTGTCTATCCCTTGAGATAAAAGCACCTCTTTATCATCTGCATTTGCTATGATCACATCTTTGTGAGCTGCTTGTGGGAGTTTACTTTTATCTATCTCGATAAAAGAAGCTTCTATCTTATTTTTCTCTAATACCCTGTAGATATCTTGCCCCATCCTTCCATATCCACAAACGATATATTTCCCTCTAGGGAGTTTCAAAGGTTGTTTGCTTAAGTTATCAAGGCTAAATATCCACTTAGCAAGTTGATAGATAGAGGGAGAGTTAAGACTTAGATCAATTTGATTGGAGATGATATCAAAAGGGTTTTCTATCACCTCTACCCCTACATCCATAAGGTTTTCTGTAAGGTTTTCTGTAGTTGATTTTACCGCAAGTGGCACTTTTGGATTGATAACTTTTGAAGTAATTGCTATACGAAGATTGAGACTATCATCTTGAAACAATGAAACCAACCCTTTACAGTAAGGGGACTTTATCCCTGAAATCTCTATCGCTTTTGGATCGTGGATATCTGCTTGAAGTACTGGCACTATGGGAGTATAGCCCTCCATCATCAGTTCATTGACTTTTTGTTCATTTTTCTCTATCACTACGACGCGAAACCCTTTTTTCAAAGCTTTCTCAATGATCTTTTTGGTCGTAGAGTTGTATCCTAGTATCACAAAAAACTCTTCATCCATATTTTTTATCTGTTTGATAAAGCGATTTTTTGCAATCTCTTTGATAAGCACTTTATCTTGGATAAGAGATATCAAACTTCCTATACTATAAAACCACCCAATAACAGTGATATAAATAAGCATTGATACCCAGATCCGTTGAGCATAGGTAAACTCATACGGAGTTTCTCCAAATCCTATAGTGGTCGCAGTATAAGAGATAAAATAAAAAGCATCAAATATAGTCATATTGTAAGGCTCACCATCATTTGTGACCCCTTCAATAGAGACTAATCCAATAATGGCAATTGTATACGCACTAATAAGTACCAAAAAAGGGGTTCTCATCTTTTGTAAGATGAGAAATAAAGAGTTATTATTCACTACTTTACCTTTTTGATTTTAATGTATCGCCTATGTAAAGTATCACTGAAGTGATATTTGCTAACAATGCCCCACCTGAAAGTGAGATAATAATACCAACCATCCCTGCATCCATACTATTGGTATATTCTGCAATAGTCCAAATAGTAGCCGCAGCTATAAGCTGAATATCTGCAACAAGTGAAGTTGCAAGCAGTACTGATCCCATCTGAGTTCGATCTCCAAGTTTTAGAGTAGTTGCTATAAGATTGACCACAATAGCCGCAAAAAGCTCATACTTGTGGTGATGTACCATTGAGTCCATATCCCCATAGAAAAAACCAAAATTCAAAGTCATAGCAAGCATTATAAAAAAACCAGCCCGTACCTTTTCTAAATTCATACGCGTTCCTTAAATTATTTTACAAACTATATCAAAAAATCTTTAAAAAACTATTGGTATCCTCTTGTATCAGCTCTAAATTGTGTGCTTGTATAAACTTTTGCTCTTTTTTTGAAAGCTCAGGTTTATTATCTACTACAACCCCATCTTTTAATCCCAAAGTGATCTCATTGGCAACCATTCGAAAAGTATCTCGACTAAAATCTACCCCTAAAAACAAATAGCTTTTCTCTTTTTTATACTCTTTTAAAAATGGAGGCAAAGCATATCCACCCATCGCTTCAGTAAGCCAATCTACAAAGTCTGCATCACTTACTATAAAATCTTTATTTGGGATCATACACCCCATAGGTTTAAACAAAATAGGCAAGCTATCATCTAATTGCTCTTTTTCTATTTGTTTATACTCTTTTGAAGAAAGATCATATTTATAGATTACAAATCGATCATATCCACCCATCACTCTTGAAACCCCAGTGATCATAAAGTGCTCTACATCTTCATACACTTTACACCCACTGTCATCCATATTGGTATCGATCAGATATTTTGGCTGAATCTTTTTCAAAACTTCATAGGCAAAAGGGATCTTATACTCTTTTGAAGCATAGATATGATTGGTCATCTGGGTGATAAACTCTCGCCCTTTTCGCTGCTCCAAGCTCATAGCAGCTCGGCTATATTCATAAGAAAGCCTTGCACTCATCGCTCGCCCATTGTTAAGTGCTAATATCATACTATCACTGTCATATGGAAGTTGTGATCCATCATCTGCTTTTGTTTCATAAAAAACACCCATCCCCAAAAAAGGGACAAGCTCACCACTTTGCAATTTTTCTTTTATATTATCCATGAAGTATCCATTGTATTTAAAGTTATTCTCCTATACTACTATGCAATAGCTATTCCCTTTTGATATAGCATATAAATTTTATATTGTTTAAATAAAAACATAGCTAATATTATGGAATAGTAATTAAATTTATACTCGAAGGATATTTAAAGTATGTTGCAAGATATTTTCACTTTAACAAATACCAATAAACTACTTGATTCTATTTACAACTATGTTGTCATTACTGATGGAAAATTAGAAGGTCCAGATCATCCAAAGATTCTTTATGTCAATCGTGCTTTTGAGGAGTTTACAGGCTACAGTGCAAGTGAAGTTTTAGGGAAAACTCCACGAGTTTTACAAGGGGAAAGAACTGAAAGAAAAGTTCTTGATCGATTAAAAGAGACCTTACAAAAAGGGGAGTTTTTTGAGGGGAATACTATCAATTATAAAAAAGATGGTACCCCATACCATGTAGAGTGGAATATCACCCCTATTAAAAACAACCAAGGGGAGATTATCAACTACTTTTGCGTTCAAAAAGATATCACCGAATCGATTCGATACAAAGATTTTTTAAAACAAAGGGTTGAAGAGGAGATCAACAAAAGAAAAGATCAAGAGCTGATCAACCAAAAGCAAGCTAAAATGGCGGCTATGGGGGAGATGATAGATGCTATTGCTCACCAATGGAAACAGCCAATTGGAGTTATAAAGCTTCGTGTAGATATGTTAGGCTATGATCTTGAAGATGGACTAGACCCACTTGAGACCTACAAAGCTTTTCAAGAAAAGATCAATGCACAAATAGAGCATATGGAAAATACCCTTCAAGAGTTCCGTGGATTTTTACGAACCGATAAAGAGCTCAAGTGTTTCTATATCAAAGATGTTGTCCAAAAAGTTTTATTGCTGACAAAAGATGAGTTTATGAAGTACAAAATAGAATTCTCTTTAGATATTGACCCAAATCTTTATATCTATGGGTATGAAAATGAGTTTAAACATGTGATTTTAAATATGCTCAACAACTCAAGAGATGCTTTTGAAGAGAATAATACCCAAGGAAGAGTGATCACTATAAAAGGTTTTATAGAAAATGGGGACAATATCCTACTAATTCAAGATAATGCAGGAGGGATAGAGGAGCAAAAGCTTCCAAAGATATTTGAACCTGAATTTACCACCAAAAGTGCAGACAAAGGATCAGGGATTGGGCTTTATATGTCCAAACAGATTTTAGATAAATTTCACGCAACGATAAAAGCACACAATCAAAGTGGTGGGATATGCTTTACTATCAAGTGGGTAAATATCCATAATTTATAACTTTAAATTACCCGTGGCACCCAACACCAGTGTAGGTTACAAAAGCTTTATTGAGCTGCATTTGTAGATTTTCTAGCTCAAGGGGTTGCTCCAGATTGTTTGGAAGCTGTAGATAGAAAACCGCTCCATCTTTAGAGATCAAAAAAAGTGATTTTGTAAGTTGTTCTTTAAGACTCCCACTTACAATTTGTGTCCCATACATTGCCCCAAACTCTTGCTCTTTATCAAGTACTATCTCAAATTTTTGGAGAGTTTTTGCTATGAGTTCAAGATCATCGTTTCTTTTTGCAAAAAGAAAATAGCAGTGTATAGGTACTTGAATATCACTCATAAACTGATCAAGTTTAAAGATCTCTTTGACAAAAGACTCATCACTATTTGGAAAAGAGATCAAAAGTGTCATCGCACCATCACTATGACTTCTTTTTATTGTTTTGGTTTTACCCTCAAGTGTTTCTACCTCAATATTTTCAGCCATATACCCTACATCGGTAAAATCATCTATTAAGTCCATTGTTTCATTGTTATATTCTATTTTAGAGTCCATATTTTTTCACTTTGTATCCAATTTGTCGTACAGTGATCCCTAGCATCTTTGCTGCTTTTGATTGATTGTTGTCACACTGTTTTAAAGCTTTTGTTACCGCTTCACACTCTAGCTCATCTAAGGTTTTGTTTTCCATTGGGATCGCATTGTACTCATCTACTAAATTTTCATTTTTCAGTGCTGGTAAAAGCAATAACATATCTGTAGCACTAATCCCATTTTCATCCCCCATAAGGACGATTCGCTCTATGGTATTTTCCATCTCACGAACATTTCCATACCATGGATATCGCATAAGTTTCTCCATCGCTTCATCGGTAATACTTACTGCTTTTTTATGATTTCTCATTGCTCTTTCTAAAAAGAAATTGACTAAAAGCTTGATATCATCTCCCCTTTTTCTTAAAGGTGGAAGATCTATAGGGATCACATTGAGCCTATAGTAAAGATCTTCTCGAAAGTCTCCATCTTTGACCATCTTTTCAAGATTTCTATTGGTTGCAGCTACTAGTCGTACATTGACTTTAATGGTTTTGCTACCACCTACTCGCTCAAACTCTCGCTCTTGCAATACCCGCAAAAGCTTCACTTGGGCACTGGCACTTATATCTCCAATCTCATCTAAAAATAAAGTCCCTTTATCCGCTAGCTCAAATCGCCCTTTTCGTGTCTCTTTTGCATCAGTAAATGCCCCCTTTTCATGTCCAAAAAGTTCACTCTCAAGCAAAGTATCAGTAATAGCTGCACAGTTTAGTTTGATAAATGGCTCATCAGCTCTTTTACTTCTTTTATGGATTGCAGCAGCTACGAGCTCTTTTCCTGTACCTGTTTCCCCCCGTACAAGCACTGTGACATCACTAGGGGCAATTCGCTCAATCACTTTAAAGACATCTTTCATCTTTTTACTCTCGCCAATGATATCACCAAAGTTATGCACTTTTGAATCCCACTCCATTTTATAATATTTTTTTAGATCTGTTAAACGCTCTTTCTCATTCTCTACTACTAAAAAGGAGTAGATACTTTGAGCAAAAAGGGAACTTACTATTGAAAGTATCCGAACCGTATCTTCAAAACCGATTTTTGTAGATTTTGTAAGATTGGCTGCAAGTACCCCTAACACCTCATTTTCTACAATCATAGGAACCGCTATATATGAGATCGTATCGCTACTTCTATTTCCTGATTTGTTTAAAAAAAGTATATCGTTGTGGACATTTTCTATTACCACAGGTTCCATACTTTTTGCCGCAAGTCCAGTAGCCCCTTCACCTAACCTATACTCAGAGATCACCTTTTGGTGCTTATTAAAATTAATCGAGGCAAATATTTGTAAGATATCCTCTTCTAGTTTGTAGATCACGCAGTTATCAAGATCAAGATTTTTTTTCAAAACGCTTAAGCATTTTTCCAAAGAGAGCACTATCTCTCCCCTTGAAGCTGCCATAATTTCAGCTATCTCATACAATACATTGAGTTCTAATTGACAAAGGTTTTCATTAGTTTCACTTTTCATAATCTATCCATTAATTGAAATATTTATAGATATTATAGTCCTTTTTGGTCAATAATGTTCATCTAAATTGTATAAAATATAATCAATCAGCCAATTTTTTGCACACTTCCTCTTTTGGAAGATTTTTTGCACCTGGTTGTATCCACCAAGTCTCCCCATTGCTAAGCTCAACTTCACCGCCCCAGTTTTCATCAGTTTCAAATTCTATTTTCTCAATAGTCTCTTCCATATCTTTTTTTGCAATATAAAAGTATATCTCCCCATTTGCTTCTCGTAACATCACTTTTGCCATCATAGACTCCTTTTTTAATAAGTTTATGCAATAATTGTTCCTTCTTTTTTAAAGCACTTATTAAACTATTAATGGTACTATTGATAATAGATTTTATAACAGGATGATTGTATGAAGATTTTCATTTTATTTTTTGCTTTGTTTGTACAATATGCTGTAGCAAAACAAATAGCATTTACCCAAGAGGAGCAAGCATACCTTGATACAAATCCAACTGTTACTTACAGTGAAATAGACTGGCACCCTCTTTCTATTATTGAAAACAATCGTATGGAAGGGATTATGGGGGACTATCTTGATCTTGTCACAAGAAGAACAGGGATCAACTTTGAATATATTCCATCAAAATCGTGGCCAGAAGTTTTGGAAAAATTTACAGACAAAGAGATTGATCTTGTCCCTGGTATTGGTTCAAGTCCACAAGAGCAGATTTTAGGTCTTGTTTCTAAAAAATATGCCACCTACCCTATGGTGATAGTCACCGATCAAAGCTACACTTTTTTAGAAAGTATCACTGCACTTCGAGGAAAAACAATTGCTGTACCAAAAAACTATACGAGCTACAACTTTTTGATCAACAACTACCCAAAAATCAACATCCTCGTCACCCAAAATATTCCAGAAGCACTTTTAAAAGTAAAAAATAAAGAAGCTGACGCTTTTGTAGGGCATATCGCCACCTCACTTTTTTATCTTTCAAAACTATACCTTAGCGATCTAAAAATTGCTGGAACTACCGAGTTTAGTTTTGAGCACCATTATCTCATCCAAAAAGACAATCCACTTTTGCTGTCTATTATCAATAAAACTTTTGACTCAATCACCCACCAAGAGAGACAAAAAATCTATGCCAACTGGGTACAAACCACAGTAGTAACTGAAAAGATAAACTACACTTTTGTTTATATCTCAGTCGCTATTAGTGCCGTGCTTATCTTTTTCTTTCTTTATAGGCAAAAACTCCTTCAAAAATACAACAAAGAGCTTGAGGAGTCTTATACAAAGATTGAAGGGATACTAAACGCTACAGTTGAAGCAGTGATCATCGTAGAGGATGGGAGATGTGTCGATTTTAACCAATCAGCTCAAGAGCTTTTTGTAATCCCCTCAAAAAAAGAGGGTATAGGGCGAGATATATTTGAGTTTATCGATCCAAACTCTTTTGAAATAGCAAAACAGAACCTTCAAAAAGAAAAAACAGAGCCTTATGAAGTGTTGTTATTGAAAAATGATAAAACCAAATTTCCTGCTTTAGTCAAAGGCTCCAATCTTAAACTGCACAATAGAATGATGCGTGTTATCTCTGTAGTAGACTTAAGTGAAATTAAAGAGAAAGAGAAACTTTATATCGAACAAGCAAAGCTTGCTTCACTAGGGGAGATGATAGGAAATATCGCTCACCAATGGAGACAACCCCTTTCAGTGATCTCAACAGGAGCTACTGGATTACAACTGCAAAAAGAGTACAATAACTTAAGCGATGAGCAATTTTATGTTTTATGCAACTCGATTAATGACAATGCCCAATATCTTTCTAAAACCATTGATGACTTTAGAAACTTTATCAAAGGGGATAGAGAAAAAGTCTCTTTTAACCTTTCTGCAACTATCCAAAGCTTTCTAAGCCTAATTGATGGTTCATTGAAAAATCATCATATAACTGTTGTGTGCGATGTTGATGAAAAAATTGTTTTATCTGGATACCCAAATGAACTGATCCAATGCTTGATGAATATTTTCAACAACTCAAAAGATGCTTTTAAAAATAGAGACTTTTCAAATGATTCTAGAGTGATTTTAATATGGACACAAGTCAGTGATAAAAAGACCACTATAGGGATTCAAGATAGTGCTGGCGGGATTGATGAAAAAATTATTGATAAAATATTTGAACCTTATTTTACCACAAAACACAAATCCCAAGGGACAGGGATAGGGCTTCATATGACTTACAATCTTATTGTCAATGGGATGGATGGAGAAATTATCGCTTCAAATAACCCCTTTATCCATGAAGGAAAAGAGTACAAAGGAGCATTGTTTCGTATTATTTTACCAAGCTAATGGGATAAAAATCGACGCAATTTACTTAATAAACCTGTATCCTCTTCCCACACTTTAAACAGCTGTGGTTTTAGCTCTTTGAGTACAATATGTTTTTTCATAGCTTCATTTTGCTTTGGAAAATCTCCTCTAAAGTGTGCTCCTCTGCTCTCTTGCCGTTTCATAGCACTTAAAACTATAGCTTCTGAGACCTCTAGGGCATTTCGAAGTTCAAGGATTGCTATAAGTTCAACATTGTTGTTTCTGCTTTTATCCATAGTGTGTAGGGTGCTTGATTCACGCCGTAAATATCGTAGATAATCAGATGCTATTTGTAAACTTTTTTGAGTTCTACTTATCCCCACATGTTCAAAGAGTGTTTTTCCAAGGCTGATTCTCATGGCGTTGAAGTTTTTTGTTGTCTCTTGATCAAAAATATGATCGACCCATCTTTGATCTTTTACCACAATATTATAATCAATTGGTAAGTACTCTTTTGAATCGATAAACTTCAAAGCTTTTTGTCCAGCAAGCTCTCCAAATACTGCCCCTTCTAAAAGAGAATTTCCCCCTAAACGGTTGGCTCCATGGACTCCATTGGCTCCACACTCGCCACATACAAAAAGCCCTTTTATATCTGTGGTGGTCATACTAGCTTCAATTCCACCCATAGTATAGTGTGCCACTGGTTTTATCTGCAAAAGCTCTTTGGAGATATCAACTCCAGCTTGCATAAAGGCAGCTTTATACAAAGAGGGGAGCTTTGTTTCGATATGTTCACTACTTAGGTGCCTTAGGTCAATATAGACTTTTTTTCCATTATTGATCTGCTCTGAGATAGCTTGTGCGACCACATCTCTTGTATCAAGTTCATCTACAAATCGATCCCCATCACTATTAACAAGGTAGCCACCCTCGCCTCTTGCTGCTTCACTTACAAGATAGCTTGTTTTTGCCAAGCCTGTTGGGTGAAACTGTACAAACTCCATATCTTTTAAAGAAAGTCCCGCTCGTAATGCAATCGCCAAACAATCCCCTGTATAATCTGCTGCATTGGTACTAAATCCACGATAGATCCCAGAGTAACCACCTCCAGCTAAAATAACCGCTTTTGCAGGGTATACCATCACTGAGGAATCAAATCTTCTCAAACATACAATACCACTGACCCTTTTGTCAAGTTGCGTGATATTCATTACAAAATTGTTGACAAGATACTCCACCCCTACAGTTTTGGCTTTTTTTATAAGTGCAGCGGTGATCGCTGAACCTGTTTTGTCACCTACGAAACAAGTTCTTTGCTCACTTCCTCCCCCAAAGCTTCGCTGAGCGATATTTCCCTCTTCATCTTTATCAAAAACCACCCCATACGAAGTAAGCTTTTGAATAATACCCCCTGCTCTTTGACACATATATTCCACAGATTTTTTTTCAGCTAAGCCGTATGCACCTTTGAGGGTGTCTTGTATATGTTTATTGATCCCTTGGGTATTGGTTTGGTCTAAAACTGCATTGATCCCACCACTTGCTAGTGAGCTATTGGATTTGAAAAGATTCCCTTTTGTAATTACCGCTACTTTTTTGACAGGGGATTCTTTTTTGATCTCAATCGCAGCCATAAGACCAGCGACACCACCACCCACAATTATTACATCATAAATCATAATTTACAGCCTATACAGCAGATCATATTTTCCCCTTTGTACCGCTTTTACTTTTGATATCTCACAGTTATGTTTGATATTAATAGGAACCTTTGATCCAAAAAGAGAGCTTACTATCCCTGGGGTTGAACGGACAAATTGCAATGCAAGCTGAATATCACTTTTTAAAGTCATGGTACCATCTAGCACTACACCTGTTTCAGCAGAAAATGACTTTTTAAAAAGATTCATTTGAAGCAAACTTGAGCTACTAATCACCCCAATCCCAAGCCGATGAGCAGCTTGAAGTAAGGTGCACTCCTCCCCATTGACATTTTGTGTCAAATTTGTATAAATAGCTGTTTTTCCCATATTAAAAGGGGTTTGGATATACTTAAATCGGTGGTTTTCTCCACCTACTTTCCTTGCAATCTGCTCAAGCTTTTCAAGATCAATATTTTCATCACTATCACTAATAAAGCCATTCCACACAGCTACCCCGTAGTATTTAAAAAGTCCTTCATCGGCTAGCTTTTCAAATCGTTTAAAAACATTTTCAATCGCTTTGTAAAATCTCTTTTCACCTAGCTTTAACTTTTGCATCTCAGGGTTATGTAAATAATAGATATCAAAACTCTCCACCCCCACATTTTCCAAACTTTTTTTACAAGACCACTCTAAAAAATCTGGTGTCATACAGTGTTGATCAAGTTCGATATCCTCTTTTGTAGCCAACCCTTTTTTGATAATATTTTCATCTATCCATGTATAGGGATTTGGGGGAAATGGATAATCAAGCTGGATAAATCCACCCTTTGAGCAGATGATAAGCTCTTCTCTTTTTGTAATCCCCTCATCATAAAGCTCTTTTAAAGCCTCACCTATCTCTTTTTCACTTTGTCCATATCTATAGTTGCTCGCAGTATCAATAAGATTGATCCCATTTTTTACCGCCTCTTTTACCCCTTCGATATAGTGAAAAACATAATTTTCCTCTTTGTAGGGCTCTTTATTGAAAGTCCCTAATCCTAACTTTGAAAAAATAAGATCATTGCTTTTTATAAAAAAATCTTTATAGTTTGAAAAGTTTTTTGCGAAATTGAGTGTATCTTCGTTAGTTGCAGTTACCATAGTGCACTTCTACTTTTTACCGTATACTTTGTTGGTATACATTATTATTGTTGTTGTGTAAGCAACAAGAAATAATCCCAATAAGGTATATATAATAGTTTCCATATGCTTCTCTCCTTAAAATTGTTATACTAACAGTTATGCAAGTAGTGTTCCTATATAGGGCACCTCTAAAGTTTTATCTTTTAATTATCATAAATATTGTATGATATAACATATAATTTTAGGAGTAATTGATGGATAAGTCTGAAATAATAGCCGTATTAAATGATTGGAACTATTGGAACAAAGAGATCATAGGGATAAAAAACAGACCAAGCTATGATAAAAAAATAGCAAAATTTATATCAAAAGATGAGATTGTCGTTATCAAAGGGATACGAAGATGTGGAAAATCATCATTGATGCTAAATCAGATAAAGTCACTTATAAATAGTGGTGTTCCTAAAGAAAATATCTTGTTGGTAAACTTAGAGGATCCTAGATTTTTAAATCATTTAGATCTTGAGTTACTTGAAGATATAAAAAACACCTACTTAGAGTATCTTAGTCCATCTTCAAAACCCTATATCTTTTTAGATGAGATTCAAAATATCCCAAACTGGGAAAAATGGGTTAATAAAGAGTATGAACTAAAAAAATCATTTTTAACCATCACAGGCTCAAACTCTTCCATGCTAAGCAGTGAAATAGCCACAGTTCTTAGTGGCAGATATATCAGCGTAGATGTGTATCCACTCAGTTTCAATGAGTTTGTAGAGTTTAATGGTATAAGTGTTAATAATAAGCTTGATTTGGTAGATAAAAAAATAGAGCTCAATCGATACCTAGAACACTATATCAAATTTGGTGGATTTCCAAAAACCTTAGAGTATGAAAAAGATGAGATAAAAGAGCTTTTAACAACTTATAAAGACTCGATACTTTTAAAAGATATCGTGGCACGATTTAAGCTCAAAAACTTTCATACACTAGAAGAGATAGCTGCATTTTTACTAAGCAATACAGGGATTATTCGAAGTATCACTAAA
>JAGYNS010000041.1 GCA_018399655.1 Campylobacterales bacterium | reverse complement strand
GAGTGCTTTCCTTCGTCTTCATTAATTTCCAACAAGTGAAAAAAAGATACTCTCATACAGCAATGTTTTAGAAAAAG
This sequence comes from Campylobacterales bacterium, assembly GCA_018399655.1. Lineage (GTDB taxonomy): Bacteria > Campylobacterota > Campylobacteria > Campylobacterales > Arcobacteraceae > JAIOSF01. The sequence continues at coordinate 12,172 of JAGYNS010000041.1, read as the reverse complement.
TAAGTAGCTCTGTAGTCAACATCTCTACAAAAAAAAGTGTCAAAACTGGTAACTTTGCCAATCCATTTTTTGGTGATCCTTTTTTTGAGCAGTTTTTTAGAGGTTTTGGGGGACCTGGATTTAACCTTCCTCAAGAGAGAGTTCAAAGCTCTTTGGGATCGGGTGTTATTGTTTCAAGTGATGGATATATCGTCACTAACCACCATGTAATAGATGGTGCTGACGAGATCAAAGTCTCCATCCCTGGGATCAAAAAAGAGTATGATGGAAAAATCATAGGAACCGATGAAAAAAGCGATATTGCTGTAATAAAAATAGAAGCAAAAGATCTTAATGCAATCACATTTTATGATTCAGAGAAAGTGGAAGTTGGGGATATCGTTTTTGCTTTAGGAAACCCTTTTGGTGTAGGGGAAACTATCACTCAAGGGATCATCTCAGCAACAAGACGATCCTCCATAGGGATAGTAGAGCATGAAAACTTTATCCAAACGGATGCCTCAATCAACCCTGGAAACTCTGGGGGAGCTTTGATCAATAGTGCTGGATATCTTGTGGGGATCAATAGTGCTATTATTAGTAAAAGTGGTGGCAATGTAGGTATTGGATTTGCAATACCATCTAATATGGTGGTCAATATTGCCAAAGCGTTGATCAATGACGGGAAATTTGTACGAGCGTATTTAGGTGTTTCTATTGCCGATATCTCTGAAGATTTGAGTAGTTTTTATGGAAAAAAATTTGGGGCGTTAGTTACAGGTGTTGGGGAAGATACTCCTGCTCAAAAGCTAGGGCTTAAAAGAGGTGATCTTATTATAAAAGTTGATGATAAAGAGGTAGAGTCTGCAAGTTCGTTGAAAAATATTATAAGCTCAATCTCTCCTAATACTCGTGTTACGATCACCTATCTAAGAGATAAAAAGCAGCTAAAAGGGACGATAGAACTTACAAGCTATAAGCAAACTGATGATGGATTTAATAACCTTCACCAAAACTTTCAATACAAAGGGATCACCGTAGAGCCTTTAGATGAAAATATTAAAAAATCTTTAGGAATTTCATTGAACATTTCAGGTGTTTTAGTAAGCAAAGTAGATCCAAATAGTGAAGCTGCCAAACTAGGTATCCAAAGGGGAGATATCATACTGCAAGTGGAACAAAATGAGATAAAAAGTGTAGAAGAGTTTAAAAAATCAATCAAAGGGATCTCTAAAAAAAGACTCTATATCATGCGTCGTGGTGGGATTTATGTGGTAGCACTTTAAAAAAAGTGCTCCTAAATAATATCTTAAACTAAGGTTATCTTTATCTATTTATGTGTACAATTTACTCATGAAAAGAAAAAGTAATTATAATATTTTATTTATTGAAGATGAAAACACCTTAAGAGAGGTGTTTTGTAGTACTCTACGGCAAATGTACAAAAATGTTTTAGAGGCAGCTGATGGGCTTGAGGCTTTAGAAGTTTTTAAAGAGAATAAGATCGACATAGTGATCACAGATATTAATATGCCTAAAATGGATGGCTTACAATTTCTCAAAGAGCTTCGAAAAATCGATCAAAACTGCAAGATTATCATTATCTCTGCATATACAGATCTTGAGTACCTTTTAGATGCCACTGAGCTAAATATTACGAAGTACCTTATCAAACCTATTGATATGGAACAACTCATATCATCTATAGATTTAGCCGCTGAACAGATGAAAAACTATGAAATATTGAGAAAAGATATATTTCAGATCAAAGATGGTTATGTTTGGGATTTTACAAAGAAAACTCTTTATAAGAATAGTGAAGAGATCAAACTTACCAAAAAAGAGAAACTGATCCTTAATACAATTTTTTCAAACCCTCAAAAAGAGCTTAACTACAAGATTCTTATTGAAGCAGTGTGGGGGAAATATAGTGATGATCACAAAGATACTTTAAAAACCATGGTGGCTTCTATTCGTAAAAAGCTTCCAAAAGACACTATCCGTACTGTTTATAGTATCGGATATATGTACAACGCTTAAATTACTCTGTAGCCTCTACAGGAATCGTAATAGTAAATTGAGCCCCTTTGTAGGTTTTTCCTTTGAAGTTATACACTTCATTGGTAGCTACAATATTCCCTTTCATCCCATTCACAATCAGATTATAACTCATATGAAGTCCTAAACCAGTCCCTTGAGATTGACTTTTTGTCGTAAAATATGGCTCAAATATTTTTGGTAAAATGCTTTCAGGAATCCCTCCAGCATTATCTTTAAATACTATCATTGCTTGGGTATCTGTATTGTACTCGCTAATAAATATCAATCGCTCACTCTCATCTACATTTTGGACTAAAGCATCTTTTGAGTTGTTGAATATATTGATAAAGCATTGAATGAGTTCATTTGGATAGCCTTGAATATTAATATTTTCATGAAGTTCTAATATCACTTGAATGTTATACCGCTTAATAGTTCCATCTACTAACTTTATAAAACTATCAGTATCGTTTTTAAGATTAAACCGTACTGGCTTCGTATCCCCTTTGATAAAGTTTCTAAAGTCATCAATAGTTTGAGAGAGGTATTGGGTGTTTTCATTGATCATATCACAGTAGTCATAAAACTGCTCATCGCTTAATATCCCATGCTCTTTTTGCAGCTTCATCCCTGTAGCACTCGTGGAGACAACACTCAAAGGTTGTCTCCACTGATGGGCAATATTTCCTATCATCTCCCCTAGTGCTGCAAGTTTTGATTGCTGTAAAAACTGCAACTCTTTTCTTTTAATATCGCTCATATCTACAATAAGTGATACTCGTACCTTTTTATTTAAAAAAGTGATATTCTTCCCTTTGACAAGTGCAGGAGAGATCGTGCCATCTCTTTTTTGAATATTTACCTCATAAAGCTCCACTTCATCTTTTTTAAAATTTTCCACCACTTTAGAACGGGAATCCTCAGCGATAAAATGCAATGGGCTCAACCCCTCTACTGGCTCATCTTTTCCTATTTGTAAAAGCTCCCTTGCAGCATCATTCATCTGAATACACTTTGTATCTTCACTGATGATAATCCCTTCAACTGTAGAGTTCATAATCGCTTCTATATCTTGAATTGAACCGTGAAGTTGCTTATTTATCTTTTTTAGTTCAATCTGTCTAAATATAAATACAACGATAAGTATACTCATCAATATAAGTAGATGATCATAAGTAAACCCTTCTACTATCTGTGGTGCTTGTGAGTTTCCAAACAACTCTGCCATAAGAAGAGAAAATAAAATAAATATACGATACATAATACCCCTTTTTTTTACACAAACTTAATTATATATTATCTTTACTTCAGAAAAGTTAAGAATATTTAGTAGTTATTTAGTTTTGTTATAATAAAATATTACCAAAACACAGAAAAAGGACATCAAATGAAGAACTGGAGTATTGGGAACAAACTAATCTTTTTAGTTTCTATAAGTGCTATTATTGGACTTATTTTAGCTTTGGTTATTTTTAGTTTCAATTTAAGCTCAATCAAAACCCATGTGTATGAGGATACAGCAACTCATCTTAATACCATAGTAAAACAAAGAGTAGAAGCAAAAAGCAAAGTTTGTATTACCAATGCAATATCGATCGCCAATGATGCAAATATTGTGGAAGCTTTGAAAACAGATGATAGAAAGATGATTTTAAAAAGATTGCAAAAGCTCTCTAAAGATTTTAGTGGTAATACTGACTTTCAAAACATCAAAGTTCATATTCATGACAAAGATGGAAACTCCTTTTTAAGAAACTGGAAGCCTGAAAAATATGGGGACCCACTTTTAGATCTTCGAAAAACCATTAGTGATGTTTATAATACAAGAAAAGCAGTAGTTGGAGCTGAAGCTGGAAGACTCAATACTGACTTAGTTGGAGTTGCTCCCATTATGGATGAAAATGGGGACTATGTAGGTTCAGTAGAGTTTAAAGCTGGATATAATTCTATCATTAAAGAAGCTTTAAAATTTGACAATGCACACCTTCTAATGCTCTTAGATAAAAAAACTATCAAAGCTAGTTTTGACAGTGCAGAGTTCCAAAAGCTTACTCAAGTGGGAGATTATATCCTTAATCAAAAAACATATGATAAAGAGTTTGCAAACCATGTGGCTACTCTTGATCTCAAAGCTTTAGAAAACAACAAATACCTTCTAGCAGATCAATATTTTATTACCCTTGAGCCAGTGATTGACTATAGTGGAGAACAAATAGGATACTATATAGTAGGTGAAGATGTAGAACATATAGAGGAGCTTGTAGGTCAATCGATGAACTTGATCTTTATAGCTATTGGTGTTATTGTAGTGATTCTTTTAGTTACTGCTATTATCATTGCAATATTTTCAAGAAAGATTATTATTCAACCTTTAAAAGAGCTTGATAGTGCGATTACTCAAATTAGCTCTTCTTCTGATGCATCAAATAGAATAGAAGTACTTCGAAAAGATGAGATAGGTCAAGTTGCTACAAACTTTAATAAGTATCTTCAAAATATAGAAAATGGGATCAAACAAGATACTAAAGTAATTGAAGAGGCTATAGAGATCATCCACAAAGCAAAAGAGGGATTTTATACTTATGAGATTTTGCAAAAAGCAAACTCTCCTCAAGTAGATCTTCTTCGCCAAAAAGTCAATGAGATGTTAAAAATTACCAATAAAAATATAACGATGATCATCGAAGCGTTGATCCAGTTTGGAAATGCAAAATACAACTACACCATTGATGCAAAAAGCTCAGGAAATATTGGATCACTTATCAAAGGAACCAATGCACTTGGAGTTTCAATCTCTGAAGTTTTAAGTATGGTAAATAATACTGCTCTTAGGCTCACACAAAATGCAGAAGCGTTAGCAGCTACTTCTGAAGAGCTTTCAGCATCTTCAACACAACAAGCAGCTTCATTAGAAGAAACTGCAGCTGCAATTGAGCAGATCACTTCAACCATCAACCAAACAGATGAAAGAACAAGACAGATGCTCACCATTGCAAATGATCTTAAAAATACAAGTCATGAAGATGATGAACTAGCACATCAAACAGGAAAATCAATGGAGGAGATTGATCAAGCAACAAATGATATTGTTGAGGCGATCGCTATTATTGATCAAATAGCATTCCAAACCAATATCTTAAGTCTCAATGCAGCTGTTGAAGCAGCAACTGCAGGGGAAGCTGGAAAAGGGTTTGCAGTAGTTGCACAAGAGGTAAGAAACCTAGCAAGTAGAAGTGCAGAAGCTGCCAATGAGATCAAAAACCTTGTAAACTATGCTCAAGAAAAAACAACAGAAGGGAGATCTACAGCAGATAAAATGGTTGAGAGTTTTAACTTCTTGAATCAAAAAGTTTCAGAAGTAACGACACTTGTAACTGAAGTGACCGAAGCTACCCATGAACAAAAAATAGGGATGGATCAAATTAACTCGGCGGTAAATCAGCTTGATAAAGCTACCCAAGAAAATGCAAATGCTTCTGAGATAGTATCAAATAAAGCGATGGCTCTTAGTGAGATATCGAGTCAACTTATTGCAGTGGTCAATCGAACAGAATTTGACAAATCAAAAAAAGATTCGGTATGTGATGTCAATATGGTTTTTGACACTACAAAACTCAAACTTGATCATATCAAATTTAAAGAGACAAATTTCAAAGAGCTAGGAAATGGAAAAACAGCAAAAGTGAAAAGTCACACAGAGTGTGATTTAGGAAAATGGTTAGAGCAACACGCTCATGAAGCTTTTGCAAAAAATCAAGACTGGGATGCACTGCTCAAAGCCCATGAACAAGTGCATTCAGGGGTTCAAGAGTTTATTGATGTGGATGCAAAAGATAGATATGATGAGCGACTTCATACTATTGCAAGTAATATTGAACAAAGCACTACGGAAGTATTTAATCGAATCGATAAGCTCAAAGAGCATAAATGTAAAGAGGTAGAACTAGAAAGAGGGAGAGATGTTTTAGAGGGAAGAACAGATGACCCTAGAGAATATCATAAAGAGATCAAAAAATATAAAGAGGATGAAGTAAAACACGATAGAAAACCCTCTTCAAAACCGTATAAATCAAGCTCGGTAGATACAAAATCTACTTATGCAAAAAACACCAAAATAGAGCCTATCAAAGAGACCCCTTCAAAAGATGATGATGAGTGGACAAGCTTCTAAAGTTTAAACTTTAGAAGCACCTTTGATCCTCTTTTATCTACATTGTCACTTACGGTAAACTCTTCTAAAATCTCAACTCTTTTTGACTCAATATTTTTATCTACCAAATAGCTTTTTATATTTGATGCTCTTTTAAACGCTAAATTTTCAAGTTCATTTTGTGAAACTTCAATTTTCTTTTTAATTTGATCTATTAAAACTACCAAAAGCTCCTCACCTTTTTGTTCAAAAGCTTCTATATCCTCTTTGGTATAAAGCTCTTTATAAACATTCAAAGCCCTTTGAACTTTTAACTCAATATCCAAAGTTGGATCAAGAAGATTTTTATAGCTACTTTGAAATTTTTGATCTATAAGAGCTTGAGTATCCTCTTTCAATGCGTAAGATGGTGCCACTTTGAGCTTGAGCCCTGGACGCTTTTGCAAAGCCACCACAAGTTTGTCTAGGGTCTGTTTTTGTGTAGGGTCTATTGAGGATTTTCCAAAATGAAAAGAGCTTTTATTGAGCTCATCATTGTCACCTGCACCTACAAGCATTGCTAAAAGTTTAAATGGAGCCGAAACAATCCCCACAAGAGTATTTCGTATCACATCAAATATCGCATCACTTATATCAAATTTTGGATTTTGTAGATCTCCACTAATAGGAAGATCAAGATCGATATACCCGCTAGAGTCTTCAAGTAAAGCAATAGCTAAACCTATAGGGGCATCTATAGCCTCTTTACTTTCTACTTTTTCCCCTAGCTTTATATCTTTGATACGGATATTGTTTTTGGCATCAATTATATTATCCTTAATGGTATGATCTAACTTTAAAAAAAGTTTTCCATTGTCTATTTTGTTTCCTATAAATTTTCCACTATAAGGGGAGAGTGATAGAAGATCAAGATTGTCTAAATCAAGTTCCAACGAGATATTTTTCAATGGATCACTTATATACAAACTCCCTTGGGACTTTAAAACTCCATAGTTATCAACTACACTTGAGTGAGTAATATGGGTCAATTGATCTTTTTTTGAAGTGATATTTTTCACTAATAAGTTTACCTCACTCTCAGTTGAGCTAAAAGTTGGGGTGATTGTGTTATCAACAATCTTTGCTTTTCCATTTTGAAGTTCAACTTGATTAATGGTATACTCGAAGCTACCCTGCTTTTGGCTGGGATCTTTTTTCTCCTCTTGTTTTACAATAAGATCAGAAAGATTATGTTTGCTATCTTTTTGCAACTCAAAGAAAAAATCAGGTGTATCGATCATAATAGTATCAATTTGTAGGTTATCTTGAGTATAGTTTAAGTTGGCGATATCAATACCATCTACTTTTAGTATGGGCTTTTTTAAAAGCTTATGCCAAATATCGATCTTTCTAAGCTCCATATTTGAGTGAAGCGAAATATCTAGTTTTTTTTCATTTTGTTTCAGTAGTAGGTCACTTTTTGTACTCAACACCCCATCTTTTATATCCAAATTGACAAACTTTTCAATATAAGGGGTATATCTGCGTAAATCAATTTTTTCCAAAGTAATGGCTGATTCAACTAAAAAAGGCTCTTGAATCATACGAATAGTAGTATTTAAAAGCCCATTGTCTGATACAACCAATGTTTGTACTATATCGATTGGCTCTTTTTTATTGGAGGTTATTTTTTTTATACCACTTTCAATGGATGAAAAACGGTGCTGTGCCCCATACTGTTTATCAAAAAGATTGATCTTTTGGATATCTATTTTAGTATCATACACATTATAACTTATAGTATCATCTATAGCGTGTAGATCAAAATTATTTACCACTATTCTTAACTTTTCTAGCGATGTGGTAAATAGTTTATGCTCCATATCAAATTGTGGCAATTGAAAATTGATATTTGACACCCCTACTTCGTAAGCGTTATTTTTACTTTTTAAGGAAAGTTCAAAATCACTTTTCAATCTATCAAATCGAAACTGTGCAAAACTCTCTTGGGGCTTTAGGTAAGAGTAGATCTTATCAATATTGATATCTTTTAATGCAACCTTTGCTTCAAATGATAAAGGATCAGCTATAAATAAAGAACGAAGAGTGATATCTCCACTATTGTGTGTCTGGATATCTAGGTCGATTTTGTTTTCATGGTCTTGATTGAAAGCGAAGTCTTTCAAGGAGAAATCTATAGGCTTTGTAACAACACGAAAAACCTCTTTTTTTGATAAATCTTCAAATGCAACATTCAAAAAGTTCACATCAAACTCTTTTATAAAAATATTGAAACTCTCTTGATTGTTTTCTTGCACCTTAGAAGAGTGATCACTCCTAAAAGTATCTATTAAAAATTGATAATTAGCCCTTTGGTCTTTATTAATTATCACTGTGGCTTTTGAATTTGTAAGGGCAAATTTTTCTACATACAGTGTTTTGTTCAAAAGTTGAAACAAAGCAAGATCAATATGAAGTTTCTCAAAATAGAATAAATTTTCATTTTGTTGATCTTTTAATATAAAATTATCAACTCTCAAAGATGCGTCAAAAGGATTCAAATGGACAGAGTCAATATATGTAGATATATTGTATTTTTGTTGCAAATAAATAGGAAGTGATGTTTTTACCAAATAAGGGAGTATAAAAAAACCAAAGAGTACATATATACCAAATAAAGCCAAAATATACTTTAGAATACCTCTACTAATTTTTCCCATGTAAAATCCTTTTTATCATTTCGACATCTATATTGTAAAGTATACCTAATAGTTTGTAAGATTCGCTTTTAAAGTTTTATTTAGATTTTTTGTTTGATTAGTGGCGGACGAGGAGAGATTCGAACTCTCGGTCCCCGTGAAGAGACGCACCCTTAGCAGGGGTGTGGTTTCAGCCACTCACCCACTCGTCCTAATTGAGGTTGGAAGTATAATAGATTTTTGTTGAATAACTGCTTAATCTATTATATATTGTCTAAAATTCTTTTGACTACCTTTTTAGAATCTGTAGCCTTATAGATTGGTCGCCCTACTACTATAAAGTCTACTTGCTGTTCATGGGCTAAGTTTAGATCGGCCACTCTTTTTTGATCTGCTGCATCTTCCCCAAATGGTCTTATTCCAGGACAAAGTGTGATAAACTTTTTTGAAGTACTATTTTTAATATCAAGGCTTTCAAAAGCTGAACAAACTACTCCATCCATCCCCGCTTCAAAAGTATCTTTGGCAAATTTTGTAGCTTTAGTCTTTATATCTTCATTATAAATATATGTAAAAGTCTCATTATCAAAACTTGTAAGTGCTGTTACAGCTATCACTAATGGTCTATGAGGGATATTTTCTATCCGCTTCATCACTGTAGTCATCGCATCTTTTCCAGCACTTGCGTGAACATTGAACATATCTATTGGAAGTTTGCATATCTCAACCGCTGCATCTGCCATAGTATTTGGGATATCATAAAGCTTGAGATCTAAAAATATTTTAAAATTTGGATTGATAGCTTTGAGCTTTTCTAAAAACTCTTTCCCATCTCGTATAAACGAACGAAATCCAACTTTAAGCCATATATCAAACCCTTGTAATGTTTGAGCTAAGGCTAAATTTTCCTCTTGTGTAGCATTATCAAGTGAAACGCACAATTGCATATTAGACTCTTTCTATACTATCAAGTACACCGTTTACAAATCGTGGTGCATTATCACTTGCTAATCTTTTTGAAAGCTCAATTGCTTCGTTGATCACTACAGGTTTATCTAGATCACTAAAAAGTATCTCATAAATTGAGAGCCTCAATATCGCTTTTTCAATTTTTCCTACATCATCTATTGCTCTTTGTTTGAGATGCTCTGTTATTTGTGTATCTATAGCCTCAAGGTTTTCAATAGTTCCTTTAAATAACTGAATAGCAAAATCTTTTTGCTTATTTCGTATCTTTTTATCTTCAAAAATTATATCACTATGTTTTGCAATAGCTTCGTTTCCTAAATCATAAGCATATAAAAGCCCTACAACTGATTCTCTAGCTTGTGTTCTTGTAGCCACTATTTGTCCATCGCTTTATATAGATCCAACATCTCAATAATAGTGACCATAGCTTCACTCCCTTTGTTTCCAGCTTTACTTCCAGCTCGCTCTATAGCTTGCTCTATTGAGTTTGTGGTAAGTACACCATTTGATACAGGGATATTATGTGCCATAGTTGCACTTGCAATCCCTTTTGTAGCTTCTGCAGAGATATAATCAAAATGTGGTGTAGCTCCTCTTATAACAGCTCCCACACAACAAATAGCATCATATTTTTTACTCTCAAGTGCTCGCGTAAGAGCAAATGGTATCTCAAATGCACCTGGAACTAAGATCAGATCAAGGTTCTTTTCATCTCCACCATGTCTTATAAATGCATCTTTTGCACCCTCTACTAGCCTATCAGTTATAATGTGATTAAATCTCCCATTGATAATTGCAATTTTTTCATTACCCTCTAACTTTAACTTACCTTCAATAATATTCATGAGTTCTCCATTTTAAATTAATTTTTGATTATAGCAAAAAAGGTTTTAATATCCTAAAACCTCTTGAATTTTAAATATATCATCTACTGTTTTATATAGATCATCTATTTGCAACATATTTGGACCATCACTCAGTGCACACGATGGATCAAAGTGAGTTTCAAAGAAAAACCCATCCACCCCAACAGCAGCTGCAGCTTTTGCAAGGCTTGGTACTATCGCACTATTTCCACCTGTTGTCTCCCCAGTGCTAGGAACTTGAGCTGAATGGGTCGCATCAAATATCACAGGAGCAAATTCTCTCATAGCTATAAGATTTTTCATATCAACCACAAGTGCTCCATATCCAAATACATTGCCCCTCTCACAAAGCCACACACCATTTTCTTTTGAATTTTGGTAGTTTACTTCATCAACACCTCTTGTGGTAAGCACTTTTGCCACTGGATGTTTCATACTATTTGCAGCTAAAAACTGCCCTTTTTTAATATTTACAATTGCCTCTGTTTTCCCAGCAGCTACAAGAAGATCTGTTTGTCTACATAAAAATGCAGGTATTTGAACCACATCACACACTTGTGCAGTTGGAGCTACTTGATAGCTTTCGTGAACATCTGTAACAAGCTTATATCCAAAAGTATCTTTAACCTCTTGAAGGATTTTTAGCCCCTCATCAAGCCCAGGCCCTCTGAAGCTATCTATACTAGTACGATTCGCTTTATCAAAACTTGCTTTAAAATAAAAATCTATTCTACTATCCTCATTGAGTTTTGATAGTTGTTCCGCTATTTTCATTATGTTATCTCTATTTTCTATGACACAAGGTCCAGTAAGAAGAATCATCTTTGTTTCCTTTTATCTTTTCATTATTTAATTTATTTTATCTAAAAAACTTTAAGTAGTTCGTTGTTTTTTAGTGACCATCAGCCCACTTAGAACAATGAAGCATATCCCGATCAATACTACAGTAGAGGGAAAATCATCCCCTAGCATCATTCCAATGAGTATTGAAAATATGATATTACTATATCCTACAGCTCCAACGATTCCTCCTTTTTCCAAAGAGTATGCTTTGGTCATGTACACTTGCATAAGTGTTGCACTCAAACCCAAACCTATGATTAAAACCCAAGCAAAGCCTGTAGGCATAACAAAAGGGGCTATGATAAAATCAAACATTGAAGTGCTATAAAACTCCCCTATGATCATCAAAATTATTGGACCAATAGTACCAGCAAGCATAAATGAAAGCACTATTGCTTTTGTATCATAATAATTTCGAAGCTCTCTTATTGAAGTATACGCAAGTCCAGCACCAACTCCACTTAAAATACCTAGCCAATCAGTTTTATTTAAAGAGCTTATGTCAAATCCAGTGATAAAAAGTACTCCAAAAAACCCTACCACTATCCCACTCCAAGCTAAAATTGAAAGCCGTTCGCGCAGAAGAAAATAGGAAAAAATAGCCGTAAATATAGGAGATGTTTTAGAAAAAGTGATCGCTTCAGCTA
>JAGYNS010000040.1 GCA_018399655.1 Campylobacterales bacterium | reverse complement strand
ATGAAACTATGGATAGAGCAGATTTTAAAAAAATATCACTTTTATATGTGGAAGATGATGATGATATAAGAGATGAGTTGCAAGAGGTCTTAGAGTTAGAATTCAAAGAGTTGCTTGTAGCAAAAGATGGGAAAGAGGGATTGAAGCTTTTTTTAGATCATCGCCCAGATATTGTTGTCTCAGATATTCAGATGCCTTTAATGGATGGTTTGCAAATGAGTGAAGAGATAAGAAAAGTAGACTCAAATGTACCTATTATCATCACTACAGCTTTTAATGATCCCTCTTTTTTGATCCGCTCCATTGATATAGGGGTAGATAAATATGTACTAAAACCGATCAACCTTTTTAAACTTGAAGAGACATTATTACGATGTTCTCGATTTGTATTTCAACAAAAAACCATCAATGATCTTCAAAAACTCTCCAAACAGCTCATGGATAAACATGACAATTTTATCTTTATTTCTGGAGATGATTTCAACTACATCAATAAACCTCTGCTCAATTTTTTAGGATTTGATACCATTGAAGATTTTGAAAATAACAATGTATGTATTTTTGAGAAACTTCGTGTTATAACCCAAGAGCAAATTTGTCAAACTAAAAAAGAGTGGCTTGATTTTTTAAAGCAGAACCTCAATAAAGAGCATGTACTTTATTTTAAAGAGTGTATAGATGACAAAGATACCATTATCCCTTACAAAGTAACCGTGCAGTATTTTGAAGAGATTGAGCACTATTTAATCATCTTTAATAGAATAGAAAATATCCAAAGTTGATATGATGATACAAAAGAGATTTTCTTTATATTTTGTGTTGGGTATTATTATAGTTTTAATCGCTTCATTCTCTGTTGCTATTATCTCTAGCTATTCCTATTTTCAAACAAAACAAAATCTTCAAAAAACTATCCACACTCATGCCAATGATAGTTTGGAAAAACTCTCAAAGCTTTTAATCCCCTACATAGAATCCTACTCAGCTACAGAGTATACCAATATCCTACGATGGGAGATGAAAAACTCTAGCATATCAGCTGTGGTTATTGAAGATTATGCGATGGGGAAAGTTTTGGGGGTACCCTCTTTTAACAATGGACTTCTTCGTGATACCAACTGGGATATTGTCAATTATGATCAATCGAACAATTTACATAAAAAACTATTAGCCAATAGCTACTATAGCCAACATAGCCCAATAGTAAATAAATACAATGAAAAAATAGCACAAATAACCATATACAGCACTGATAAATTTATGCAAGAGCAACTTGATAATATCATTAAACAAAGTGTTATATTTACTATTTTGATATCTTTAGTTCTTATTGTTTTATCGTTTATACTGATCCATGGAATTATTATCCGCCCTTTAGAAAAGATCATCACTATACTTACAAAAAATAGCTCCAATGAAACTTCACTCAAACCTATCCCACAAAATGGTTTTAAAGAGATCCATCTCTTAGCTTTATCTATCAATCAAATGATACACTCTATCAAACAATCCCAAAAACAGATTCAACAAAAAGATATCCTACTTCACAACCAATCGAGGTTTGCTTCTATGGGGGAGATGATAGGAAATATTGCTCACCAATGGAGACAACCTTTAAATGCACTCTCAATCACTATCCAAAAGATGCAAAGATACTACGAGATGGGAAAGCTTGATGAGGAGACTTTAAATAAAAGTATTGATAAATCGATGAACCTTATCCAAAAAATGTCTAGTACAGTAGATGATTTTATGGGATTTTTTAGAGAAGATAAAATAAAAATCTCTTTTGATGTCTCAATGGCAATAGATGAGACAATTAGCTTACTTGAAGCAAGCATTAAAAACAATTTTATTAATTTGGATTTTAAAAAGCCCTCAAAAGAGATTACCATCTTAGGATACAAAGGGGAGTTTACCCAAGTGATTTTAAATATCATCTCCAATGCAAAAGATGCCATCAAAGAGAAAAATATACAAAATCCTCAAATAGATATCAACCTTCAAGACCAAGATGGCTTTGTATATGTGCAGATTTGTGATAACGCTGGTGGGATACCAAATGAGATTATTGATAAGATATTTGATCCATATTTTACTACCAAAGAGGAAGGGAAAGGGACAGGAATCGGTCTTTATATGTCAAAAGTGATTATAGAAAAAAATATGGAGGGAAATTTAAGTATCTACAACACCGACCAAGGTGCTTGCTTTGTCATTAAACTTCCCCATACCCAATAAACAAAGGATTTGAAATGAAACTAAGTGATCTTAATGAGCTCTCAAAAGATTTAACAGTATTGTATGTAGAAGATCATGAAGAAACAAGAGAAGAGTTTCAAGAACTTTTAGAGACTATTTTTTATAAAGTGCTCACCGCAGAAAATGGACAAAATGGGCTTGAAATTTATAAAAATAACCCAATTGACCTTATTATCACTGATATCAATATGCCAGTGATGGATGGGCTTGAGATGATTGAACATATAAGACACAATGATAGTGCGATCAAAATTGTTGTTTTTTCAGCCCATGAAAAAACAGAATATCTTTTACGATCAATTGAGTTAAGTGTTGATGGGTTTTTATCAAAACCTTACAATCAAAAAAAATATTTTCAAACCTTACATAAAGTGGCGAAACAGATCCATGATACAAAAGAGCTTAATATCTATAAAACAAATCTTGAAAAAAAGATTCAAGAGCAAATAGATGAACTTGTAGAGAAAAACTCTATGTTAGAAAAAAATGCAAGACTAGCCACCATGGGGGAGATGATAGATGCCATTGCACACCAGTGGAAATCACCCCTTAGTGTTGTAAAACTCTTGATTGATGTTACGAAAATGAATATTGAAACAGATATGATAGACCCAGAAGATCTCTATGATATCATGGAGAAGATGAATTTTCAGATCAATCATCTTTTTGAAACAATTGAAGAGTTTCGAAAGTTTTTCAGACCCAACACAAATCTTGAAACTATTCAAGTTAAATCTTTAGTAGACTCCACCTTACTTCTTTTAAAAGATGAACTTATGCAACACACTATCCAAGTAGAGTGTGACTACGAAGATGAAAACCTCACATTTGTCGTCAATAAAAATGAGTTTATCCATGTTTTAATCAATCTTATTCAAAATAGCAAAGATGCCTTTTTAGACAATGAGATCCAAAAAAGAGAGATCTTTATCAAAATTTATTGCAACAATGAAGCGGAAATAATCCTAGAACTTTGTGATACCGCGGGAGGGATCCCTGATGATGCAATCAATCAAATCTTTACACCACACTTTACTACCAAACAAAGCAGTGGAGGAACAGGAATAGGTCTTTATCTCGTCAAACAAATTTTAGACAAAGTCCATGGAAAAATAGAAGTAACCAATAAAAACGATGGAGCGTGCTTTACAATATCTGTCCCTGAAAAAGTTTATTGTGAGCTCTAAAATGGTTACTTAAAAAACTCACAGATATCTACCTCTAGGGCGATAGAGATTTTATAAAGTTGTTCGATATTGTAGTGTTTATTTCCATATCCTGATTCAATTTGACCTATAGTACTTACAGATTTATGCCCTATTGTTTGAGCAAGTTCTGTTTGAGATATCTTTAAGTAATTTCTGAAAATTAAAAAAATTTAGCTATAATACTTTAAATGTGAATAAAGGATTTGGGATGAGTGGTTTAATTAAAGGTAAAGAAGTTCATTTTGATGAAGAGTATCTTCATGTAAAACTTGAAGATAATAGAATTATTTCAACTCCAATTGAATGGTATGAACCACTCAAAAAAGCTACAATTTCTCAACTAAAAGATTATAAATTGATTTGTATGAATACAGGTATTGAGTGGGAATCTATCGATTATCATTTAAGTATAGAAAGTATGCTAGAAACTTCATTTAAAAAAGTAGCTTAGAGACTATCTACACTTACTATAAAATCTAATCGCAGTAGATTTTATAGTCCAAAAAGTTAAAGATAGAGTTTTTATGCTCCATTGTTTCAAGTAAAAAGAAGTCACACTCATCTTCTAGCATCTGTTGGAGTTTCAAAAAGTTATGAATATGCTCCTTGGTTCTTCGTGTACTATACTCAACAGCTGTTTCAGTGGTGATTAAAAATGCCCAGTCACTACTTTGAGCTAAGAGCAGCTCTCTTGCCATTTGGTTTAAGACTCTGTTGGTATTAAATTCACATCCATCTTTGTATCTATTGGCATATTCCGTCATAGTATCTGCCATATAGTGAAGGTGTCGATAGATCCACGCATTGCCCTCATTGAGCCACACATCATAATACCCTTGATCTCCCCATGAAGAAGCTGATGGTACTGTCATTTGGTTTTTTGGGAACATCTGAAGATATTCTGTAGGGGTAACTGCTTTGAAGATTTTGTGCTCATCTATTTGTTTAAATACATTGTATAAAAACTCTACCCCTTCAAACCACCAGTGCCCAAAAAGCTCAGCATCATACGGAGAAACAACCATAGGGGTTCTATCCATATGCTGCCCTAAAAACTCAAACTGTTTGTCTCTTTTAAAATGAAAATCTTTCGCATGATCAAGTGTTTTTCCAAAAGCTGTTTCGGGACTATATACCTCTTTATGATCAGTATCCCCTGTGACTCTATGATATTTAAATCCTGTAAAAACCCTTTGACCATCTGGGTCGATATAATCTTTGATATATTCATAATCCAAATCATACCCAATATCACGATAAAAATCTCTATAGTTCCCATCCCCTGGGTACCCCTCTTTTGAGCTCCACACTTGCTTTGCTGAGTGTGGATCTCTAGCAAATGCCGCCACTGCATGATCCGTAAATACTGGAGAATAAACCCCATTGATAGAGGTTGGGTCAGCATAAATCAATCCATGGGAATCCATAAAGAAAAATTCTATTCCATTTTGCTTTAAAATTTTATCAAGCCCTTCATAGTAAGCACACTCAGCAAGCCATATACCTCGTGGTGGTTTTCCAAAATGTTTAGTGTGGGATTGTACAGCTACTTCTATTTGTACCTCTACGGCTCTTTCATTATCATTAAGCAAAGGCAAAAATCCATGGGTCGCTCCACAAGTGATCACTTCAATTTTCCCTTGATCATTGAAGTATCGATATCCATTCAATACGCTGTGATTTAAAAATCCTCGAAAAAACTCCAAAGAAGATTCAAAAAAATTCTTATAATAGTGTGCCACTGTACTAAAAACTGGATCATCTTTTGTTCTATGACACTCTTTATCTCCAAGCTCTATAAGTCTTTGAAGATATTTTTCATATTTATCCATAAGATGTTTATCCCCTAGCATCTCAGCTAGTGGTGGTGTTACAGAAATAGTCAATCGAAAATCACACCCTTGATCTTCTAATCTTTTCAAATTTTTCAATAGTGGAATATAACACTCTGTGATCGCTTCAAAAAGCCAATGCTCCTCTAAAAAATAATCATACTGCGGATGCTTTACAAATGGTAAATGTGAGTGAAGTACCGGTACCCAATATCCTTTTATCATACTATTTTCCTCCCAAGCCATCTGAACTAAGCCCTTGTGTTGATATATTGCTATACTCTTCAAGTCGTCTGATCTCATCTACATAATTTTTTGATGACATCCCTATGGTAAAATGGTTCATTGAAGCTCGAATCACTTCAGTAAAACCTTTTCTTTTCTCTATAAAAACATCTTTATTGGCATATAAAATTTCACTGTTAAAAACTTTGACACTATTTGATTCTATAAGATTTATAAAACGGATACCATGCTTATATACCGCTATTATTTTAAGGGTTTTTGCTGGAGCTTCAAGGGTATAAAAATACTCCCCAAACTCATGGGGACATTTTATATCAGCAAGCATATTATGCTCTTGGTCAACTATATGAAAAGAGATATCTTCTATACTTGCAATATTTTGGTGTAAAAACTGCTGTGGGAAATCCCAATAAAAGTAGTATTTTGTTTTATTTACAGGCATAAATACAAGTTTCAGTCGATTATATCGTAGTGGGATATCATAATCCACTATCCCGTCTGTATTAACATCTTTTGTTATAGTATCTATTGCATGAGTATTACTTGAAAAACTACTCTCATGCTCTAAGCTCTCTTTGATCAATTTTTTATCCATAGGCCTACTACCTTTATAATCTATTCTAATGTTTTTTTTATTTTTGAGGATTGTATCATAATAACATTACACTATGGTTACATCTACGATATAATTAACTTAGCAAACCACAAAAAGCTAAAAAAACCAATAATATCAACCAAAGTGATCACTACAACTGAACTGGCAACTGCTGGATCAAGATTGACCTTTCTTAGTAGCATAGGGATACTTGCTCCTAATATTCCTGCACTTATAAAACTTACAATCATCGAAAGCCCTATAGCTATTGAGATCAAAATATTACCAAACCAAATTTGAGTAATGATAAAACTAAGCACCCCAAAAAGCAAACCATTTAAAACAGACATACTGATCTCTTTTTTCAATATTGGCTGAAGATTTTTCAAGTTTATCTCCCCCAGTGCCATTTGTCTTACTACCACTGTCATGGTTTGTACCGAAGCGGTTCCTGCCATATTTGCAACAATTGGCATAAGCACCGCAAGAGCTACTATCGTATCCAAAGTGTGCTCAAAAATCCCTATAACCAATGAAGCCAAAACAGCATTGGCAAGATTGATTGTAAGCCATGTAGCTCGTGTTTTACTAGTTTTTCCAAAGCTCTCTTGTATCTGCTCATGTTCATCAATTCTATTGAGATTATAAAGCTGTTTCGTTGCTTTTTCTTGCATAATATCCAAAACATCATCATGGGTGATTCGCCCAATAAGATGCCCTATTCTATCTACAACTGCTAAAGATACAAGATCATATTTTTCTATCATCTGTACCACCTCATCAATACTATCATGGGACATCACACAATACTCATCACTATATTTTGGTAAAATATCTTCAAAAACATTTTCACTTTTTTCAAGTATCAGATCATCTATAGAGATCGCTTTTAAAAATCGCCCTTTTTCATCAGTGACAAAAACACTTTGCACCGTCCCTATACCATTTTGTTTGAGTCGTGCTAACTTTTCTATAGCATATCCTACTGTTCTATTTACCCCTACTTTAAATATCTCCGTTTGCATCAAAGAGCCTGCTTCTTTGCTACTATAAGAGATTAGTTTTTCTATATTTTTTTGAGTTTTATCTTTTAAAAGTAAAAAAACTGCTTCCTCTTTGCTTTGATCTGCTTTTCCTATAGCCAAAAATAGATCAGTAGCATCATCACTTTCAAGCTCTTCTATGATCTGTGCTAAACCTTGAGGGTCATACTTTAAGATCAAATCTACTTGAAAAGCACTAGGAAGCTCCATAAAAGTTTGAGCTCGTAGATCAAGGGGTAAAGAGTTTAGATAGCTAAAGAACTTATCTTCATCTTTTTGTTTTACTTGCTCTAAATAATCAGCTAAATCGGCATCGTCGATCTGATTTTGTTTTCCATCATCTTTTGTTCCACTTTTGAGCTTTTGAAGATATAGCTCTATCGCTTTGATATCCATAAAAGCTCTTTTAATCTAACTTCTCTAGATTTTCAAACCCTGGTAAAACTTTCCCCTCAAGAAGCTCTAAACTAGCTCCCCCACCTGTAGAGATAAAGCTAATATTTTCTTTCTCTCCTGCTTTATCTGCAGCATTGGCAGTATCACCACCACCTACAATACTATACGCATAGGTATCTGCTATGGCATGAGCAATTCTAAAAGTTCCTTTTGAAAATTTATCTATTTCAAATATCCCCATAGGACCATTCCAAACAATAGTGTTCGACATCCCAATTGCTTCTTCAAAAAGCTTCACTGTAGCTGGTCCTATATCTACAGCTTTGAATCCTTGTAAAACATCTTGTGAGGGAACTATTTTTACATCTATAGGGTGCTCTATATCATCAGTGATCACTACATCCACTGGAAGATAGACATTGACCTTTGCTTGTTTTGCATTTTCTAAAATAGTTTGTGCTTCAACCACATATTCATCTTCTATTAGTGAATCTTGCATATCATATCCAACTGCTTTTAAAAAAGTATTTGACATCGCTCCACCAATGATGATCTTATCTACTTTTGGCAATATATTATTAAGTAATGTGATTTTTGAGCTTACTTTTGCCCCACCTACAACCAAGCAGATTGGTTTTACAGGTTTAAAAAGTGCTTTTGAAAAAGCATCTATCTCTCTTTTGAGTAAAAATCCTGCTACTTTTGTTTTGACAAACTGAGTAATCCCTACTGTTGAGCTATGAGCTCTATGGGAAGTTCCAAAAGCATCATTTACAAATATATCACACAAGCTTGCAAGCTCTTTTGAGAGTGTTTCATCATTTTTTGTCTCCCCTTCAAAAAATCGGATATTTTCAAGTAAAAATACTTTTCCACCATTGGCACTATTTATTTGCTCTTTTTGCGAGATAAAATCCTCTACAAACTCCACATCTTTTCCAAGAAGTCGTGATACCCTTTTGACAATATATTTTAAAGAAAATTCAGCTTTATTATCCCCTTTTGGTCGTCCTAAGTGCGTCACTAAAATTATTGATTTTGCATTATTATCGATACAATAATTTATAGTATGTAAAGCCTCTTTGATTCTGTTATCATCGGTGATATTATGGTGAGCATCCATAGGGACATTAAAATCAACCCGTATCAAAACTCTTTGATCCTCTACTGATATCTCTTTTAGTGACTTTACATTTTGCATCAATTCTATATTGCTTAACATTTTTTATCCTTTTATTAGGTGTTTGGTTTTATAATGATTATTGTATCAAAATTAAATAACAGATTGATTGCAAAGGAACCTTATGTCAAATTTTATTATGCCTCCAAATATTTATAACCAAGAGAATAAACTTCGTAAAGCTGGGTTTGAACTAGAGTTTTCCAATATCGATATGGAAAAAATTTTAGATATATTACAATCTCACTTTGAATTTCAAGTTCAAAAACACAACAACTTTTTATACACTTTATCCTCAAAGGATGGGGATTTTACTTTGGAGCTTGATTTTGAGTTACTTACAAAGCAAACTTTAAAATCAAATATCAAACAATTTTTTGAAGAGTTTGGAGTCAATATCAAGACACAAGATCTAGAAAACTTAGAGCAGATGGTGGGAAAACTTTCAAAAGATATAGTCCCCTATGAGATAAGCACTCCCCCTCTTCCACTCAATAAACTTGACTTAGTAGACAAAATCGTATCAACTCTTAGTCAAAATAATGCCAAAGGAACCAAAGATAAACTCTACAACGCTTTTGGTCTGCATATCAATATAGAGCTCGTATCTTTAGAAGTTTCTTCTATTTTGAATTATCTCAAAGCATATCTTATCTTACAAGATTATATCAATAAAGACGCCCAAATAGACTTAGCTCGTAAGATCACTCCATATATAGATAACTTCAAACCTGAATATATAAAGTATGTGTTAGATGAAAACCACTTTCCAACACAAGATCAGCTTATCGATGACTATCTTTTTTACAACCCTACACGAAATCGCTCTTTAGATATGCTTCCCATTTTAGCTTTTTTGGATGAAAAAAGGGTAAGGGAAAAACTTCCAAAAGAGAAGATTAAACCAAGACCAGCTTTTCACTATAGACTTTCAAACTCTATGATAGGAGATCCAAACTGGGAAATCGCTGATGAGTGGAATCGATGGATACTTGTAGAAAACCTTGCCAATGATAAGAAAGGGTTGGAGCAACTTTCAAAAGAGTATCTGCAACATATAGATAACTTTATCAATCTACAAACATGGGAATCAAAGGTGAAACAGTGGCTTTTAGAAAATATGTAGGGGTGTGTTTGCCAGATCGGGGGAACCGCTTTGCATTTTTATTTATCAAGTTTCATCTTTGGCTACAAAAAGCCAATGCTATTGCCCTTAGACCCTCAAAAAAAAATATCGATTTTGAACAACTTGATGCTCTTCTTTTAAGTGGGGGAGATGATATCGACCCCTCTTTGTATGGGGGAGATAAAGATGCTCATAATACTGACCTTGATCAAAAAAGAGACAAATTTGAACTAAAGATGCTCCAAAAAGCGTATGATAAAAAACTTCCTATTTTAGGAATTTGTCGAGGAGCACAACTTATCAATATATTTTTCAAAGGAAACTTGTACGCAACAATTCTAGACCTTGATGAGTTTTTAATCCATCAAAACTCTGTATTTCCTATCAAACAAGTGGAAGTACAAAAAGACTCAAAACTCTATAGAATCGTACAAGATGATACCATCGTCGCCAATAGTATTCACAACCAAGCGATCAATAAAATAGGAAGTGGACTAAAAGTATCTGCCATGCATGAAAAGATCATAGAAGCGATTGAGATGCCAGAGTACCCATTTTTGTTAGGAGTACAATGGCACCCTGAATATCTGATCTACTTTAGAAAACAAAGAGCGATATTCAAAGAGTTTGTAGCTTCTATTTAGATATTATACATCTTTTTGTAGTATTGATGAACCATCTTGTCTGAATCAAAATCAAACAATACATCATGCATCGCACTTTTCATAATTCGTGTCCATTTTTTAGGGTTGTCATAATATATTGGAAGAATAGTATTTTCTAAAATATCCATCATCGATTTATTGTCATTCATATCTTGCTCTTCTATAGGGAGTGACGCGTCTGCTCCTGTTATAGTGAAGCTATTTTTTCCCTCTTTACAAAACTCTGGATGCCACCCATCAGCAATAGAAAAGTTTACTACCCCATTCATCGCTGCTGTCATCCCACTTGTACCACTGGCTTCTCGTGTGATTCGTGGAGTGTTAAGCCAGATATCGGCTCCTTTTTTAAGCATCATTGAAAGATCAAGTTCATACCCAATCAGCACGGCAACATTTTTATACTCTCTTGAGATATATGAAAGCTCATTAAATAGATTGATCGCATTGGTATCGTGTGGGTATGGTTTTCCTGCCCAGATGATCTGTATAGGTTTTTCACTTCGTGTGATCATATCCTCAAATCTTTCAAAATCATATTTTAAAAGTCCTGGTCGCTTGTACTCTGCAAATCTTCTAGCCCATACTATTGTTAACACATCTTCATCAAACATTTTTCCTGTTTGGTTTGCCACTTCATTAAAAAGCATCCGTTTAAGATGTTTTTTTCGTGCTATGATCTCAAAATCTTCATTCTCATCCAAAGCTCTTAAAAGTGGTTTATCTGCCCAGTATCTTTTATTTTGTGCGTTGGTTATAGGGATAATATCACAGATATCTCCATATGGCTCCCACATCTGTTTTGCTACTGCTGCGTGCATTTTTGATACGCCGTTGGCTATTTTTGCAACTCTAAGTGCTCCAATAGTTAAACTAAAATCCTTATCCTCTTTATCTATCTTTGTAAGCTCACGCACCTCATCTAGTTCAAGTCCTGCAAAAAATCCCATCTTATGAAGAAGATGGATATTGTGTATCTCATTTCCAGCAGCTTCAGGAGTATGGGTTGTAAATCTTACTGCTTCAGTGAGCTGCTCTTTATCTTGAAACTTATTTTTATACAATTCAAATACAAGTGGGAGCGAGTGCCCCTCATTCATATGATAAATATCTACTTTGTGCCCTAGTGCTTCAAGTACTTTTACCCCACCACTTCCTAAAACTATCTCTTGTGCAATTCGTGTTTGCTCATGGATATCGTATAGTTTGTGTGTAATGGTTCGAGAAAGATAGTCATTTTCTGGAACATCGGTCGAGAGTAAAATAATAGGTGCTGTATCAAAAAGATCAGCTGGGGCTAAAAATGCTTTTACCACAACTGGCTTCCCATCAATAACTACCTCTACTTTTATATTAAGATCTTTTAAAAAGTAGTATCTTTTTCGACGAAATTCTATTTTTAAGTTTCTATCTTCATCTCTTGCTTGGTCATAATACCCATAGCTCCATAGCATCCCAACCCCTATCATATTTTGCCGTAAATTATACGCACTTCTCATATGAGATCCTGCTAAAAATCCAAGCCCCCCTGAATAGATTTTGAGTGCCTGATGGACAGCGAACTCCATTGAAAAATAAGCCACTGGCTTTTCATGATCTTTACTAAACTCATACTCTTGTATTTGCATTGTATTTCCCCTTTTGTTTTTTAAATTGTTTATTTTTTATTTTACTAAGATTATATTTCATTATGGTTACATCTTTTTTTCAAGAAGATACTCCATACTTTCTCGTTCTAGTATTCGTATATCATTTGTTGAGTGTTTTACATTAATTGGTGACCCTATAGTCAAAACATATCTTTTATCCAAACTTATCTGTTTTTTTTCTAATGCTGAACTTAAAAAGCTTTTGATAAGTTGATCGGCATCATTGAGTTTTTCTGAGAGATAAATAGTATCAATCCCCCATACCACTTGAAGCTTTCGCAAAGTATTGGGATCAAAACTACTTACTAATATCTTCTCTTTTGGTCGAAATTTTGCTATTGACATAGTGCTT
>JAGYNS010000004.1 GCA_018399655.1 Campylobacterales bacterium | reverse complement strand
TTTAGAGTGCCATTAAAAATAGATGATACAGCAAATTTTAACTTTCAAAGTAAGAGCGATACTTTAGAGGAGTTTGAAATTATGAAAACCCATGCACAAATTGGCTATGAGATGTTAAAACACTCCAATAGAGATATTATAAAAGCAGCTGCGATCGTAGCAAGAGAACACCATGAGAAATATGATGGGAGTGGCTATCCTCGAGGTCTTAAAGGAGAAGAGATCCATATCTACGGTCGTATCACTGCAGTTGCAGATGTTTTCGATGCTCTTGGTTCAAATGCCATAAGAGATAGGTATAATGATGTTTAAGTCATTATTGCTTTTTTTATTTTCATTACAACTTATAGCTTATGATACGATATATTTTTTACCAGATCAAGCCAAAGAGGTAAAAAAAGAGATTATACACTTAATAAAAAATGCCAATAGCTCAGTTGATGTAGCAATGTATAGTATCGATGAGAAAGATTTTTCAAAAGCGTTAAAAAAAGCTTCAAAAAACGGGGCAAAAGTGACACTAATATATGGAAAATCTGATTTAAAGTTTTCTAAAAAAATAAAGTTGATCGAAACTAAAAGAAAACAGCATATAAAATTGGCTATAATTGATTCTAAAATTGCGATCTTTGGAAGTGCTAATTGGAAAAAGGAATCTTTCAAAGAGAACTATGAGATCATCAATATCACGGATGAGCCAAAAAAAGTAAAAAGATTTATGCAAATTATAGATCAAATAAAAAAAGAGAATTAAAGGAATTTTAGATGTTAGAGTTAGCGATATTTGGATACTGTGTATATTTTTTAGTCAATATCTACACAATATTTATGCAAGTAGATTATGTACAAAAAGCAAAAAGGGGCGATGCAGTTATATTGACCCCATCAAAGTTTCAAACCGCAGGAAACTATGCAGTGGAGTCTGGACGGCTTTCTATGGGAGGTACACTTTATGATTTTATACTATTTTTTATATGGATTGGTTTTGGGCTACAGTTTTTAGATGGTGTGACTGCGGATCTTGTAGGGTGGCAAAAAGCGGTTATTTTTGTAGATCTGTTTATCATTATCAATTGGATTTTAGGATTGCCATTTGATCTATACAAGTCATTTAAACTCGATAAAAAATATGAGTTTTCCAATATGACTCCTGCACTTTATATAAAAGATACCCTTAAAAGTGGGGTATTGTTTTTAGTATTTGGAAGTTTGGTTATTGCGGGGCTTAGTTTGATTATCCAAAATTTTCCAGCTTGGTGGATATGGGGATTTGTATTTATTTTTGCAGTGATTATTTTGATCAATATGCTTTATCCAGTAATTCGAGATAAGATGTTTGATAAGTTTTCCAAACTTGAAGATAAAGAGCTTGAGTCTAAGATTGAAGCACTTTTGGATAAGGTTGGCTTTAAAAGTAGTGGTGTTTTTAGTGTAGATGCGAGTAAAAGAGACAACCGACTGAACGCTTATTTTGGAGGGCTTGGAAGTACCAAAAGGGTAGTGCTTTTTGATACACTTGTACAAAAGCTCACTCACAATGAACTTTTAGCCGTCCTTGGACACGAACTAGGGCACTTTAAAAATGGTGATATTTTAAAAAACATCGCTATTATGGGGGTGGTGATGTTTTTGTTTTTTGGGATATTTGGAAACTTACCTGATGAGCTTTTTTATAGCCTTGGGTTGCAAAATGAACCCTATGCGATCATCGTATTTTTCTTGATGTTTTCTCCGATACTCTCATTTTTCTTTATGCCACTTATTAGTGCAATTAGCCGTCACAATGAATACGCAGCAGATGAGTTTGGAAGTGATCTTCAAAGCAAACAAGACCTTGTAAGTGCACTGCTTAAACTTGCCAATGAAAATAAATCATTTCCACTGTCACATCCGCTTTATATATTTTTCTTCTACTCCCATCCCCCTTTAGTAGAGAGACTCAAAGAGCTAGGATACGATGGAGCTGGGATAAAAAGTATACTTGAAGATGAAGCGTTGAAAGAGCCACTTGAAAACCTATAAACAAGTTGTCAAAGAGCAATCAAGATTTTTAAAAGAGGTAACCCATATCCCTGTAAAAGAGGTAGAGCTTCTTCTTCTAGTTAGTTTATTTTCGTAAGGGTTTACAGGGAGTTGGGATTTTGGAGAGGTTTTTTCTTCTTTCGATCCCTATCATCTGATGCATAATAAATAGCCAGATAGTCTAGGACTATTCTCTACATTTTCCCCTTTTTCATTTGGCATATCTAGTGACCACTAAGCCTTGTGTTTTTGCATCCACACAATCATATCTTTCCAAGTTTTCTATCCCCTCTTTGAAGAAGGATAAACTTCGCACTGAAGCACAGTACAGTTCGCTTTCACCTCCTCAGCCTTTGGCAACAACCAACCCAGTTTGAGGGGATCAATCGGGATAGTTTTTTCTACTTTTTTGGATATAATGCTGATCCACTAAGACTTAAAGCAGAAGTAAAAAACTGAGCCAACTATTTTATTAAAGTATTCATAATCAGCTCCTAAACAGCTTGAATAGCAATTCTGTAGCAAGAATTGTTGAGATATCCTCTAGGGTTCCATCCTTTGGTATTACCACTTAGAGGTTGAGCTACTCCATTTTGATCAACTGCTTTTGCCCAGATCTCATAGTACCCATATGAATAGGAAGAGTAGCATGACGGCCACTGTTGCCACTAGAAATCTATTAGTAGGTTTTCTAGATTTGCTTTTTCAAGTTTGACCAAAAATCTATTGAGACAAAAACCTCTTTTACTTTGAGGTCTCCAGCCCAAGCTTTTCCTCGAACCTCAAAGAGTTTCCTGTTTCTCTATTAACACCTGATTTTGGAAATGTGTCATCAATTGACAGGCATAGACTCAATCACTACCATATCTTCATTTGGTACATTTGTTCCACAGTGCTAAGGGTTTTTGCAATTTCTCTTGACTGACCTGTCATTTTTTGAATGTATCGATGTACAGTATCTCGAATAAGGATTTTTTTCAACCATTTTCAGAGATAGAGCTGGCCCAACCACCTGCTACTAGTCTTAGTGGAGCACCATTTTGGTAGTGGATCGGTTCACCATTAAGTTCCACGCAAGAGTTTGTGCTTCAAGAGCTTTTGATACAGGCATCCCTCTTGAGATTACAGGTTTTGAGGTGTCACCGTTGAGGTGGATATCTGCCCCTATATATCCTATGTAGATAGCTTTTTGAGTAAAATCCCCATATCTGCAAGTACATCTTGAATCTTACCCCTGTCCATTTGGACATCTATCAGCACCAACATCCCAGTGGTTCCCTTTTTGCAGGTGGGTTGAACTCTTTTCTACCGTTTCCACCACACTCAATTTGAAGAGCATAGGTGTAAGTTTGTATTTTTTCTTCCAGATCTCCTATGGTAAGTTTGATATGTTTTCTTCTTCGCAGTTCCATCATCTGCGATGATCTCAAACTCCCATGGGTTTACATTGTCAACTGTGATAGATTCAGCAGGTGGCTGTCCGTTGTTTTCTTATAAAAAGATATTTTGTAAGGGTAAATTCATCGTCTAAAGATGGGGTGGTGTTTCAGCGTTGATCGGTCTGTCGTTGAGATAGATAAGACCATTTTCCTTTGACACTAAAAGGATCGTTGCTATTTGCAGGGCAGCTGGGATAAGACCACCTGGCATATTGTTCGCAAGGGGATGGCTGGTCCACTACAGTTGCCATAGCTAAGAGTGCTGATTTTTAGAAAACCTCGTCGTGTTTGTGGTCCTACTTCCTCTTCCAAAGATATCAAGATCTGCTTGTATTAGGTCTTGAGAGTATGCTTCGTGAATACCTTGTGCTTTGAGTTCAATTTTTCTTTTGACATTATTTTCCTTGTGTTATTTTATAAGATAAACTTATTATGTTAGTATCCTAATTTATATCTTTAAATTAAGTTTAATTATAAGATTTTATTATTTATTAATCTGATAACTTGAGATTATACAAATCACTATTGCTAATCGATAATTCGATTTTGTAAGATTTTGAGTTATAATCTTTGATTATCACTAAAGAGAGTCAATGAAAACCTATAAACAAAATAATACAAGAGTACAGCAAGAGTGCGAGAAGTTATACATTCCAGCAAAAGAGGTGGAGATCTTCTTTTACACCTTTGGAAAAAAATACAATATGGTTACATCTTAATTATGAAAGAGTGTAGTTGTGAGGAAAGCGGAGTTAAAAAAGCTAGTACAAAGAAGAGCGACACACTATCCTATAGAATATATTACCAAGGCAGTTTTTATGGGAGATGTTTCATGTGTCTGAGGGTGTACTTATCCCCAGACCAGAAACAAGAGATACTTATAGATAAAGCTTTGGAGATTTTTAAAAGATGAAATCACCAAAGTTTTAGAAATAGGGGTAGGAAGTGGTATCATCTCCGTGATCATTGGCACTTTTGATTGAAAGATATAAGAGATAATAGCAGTAGATATCAATGAAAAAGCTTTAGAGTTAGCAAAACAAAATGCGATAAAACACAGGGTGGAAAATAAAATAACTTTATCAAAAGTGATCTGTTTAGCAATCGCCAGAGGTATAAAGTTTAATATGGTTGTTTCCAAATCCACCCTATATAGCAGAGGATTATAAGTTGCTAAAAATGTAAAATACGAGCCATCTAATGCACTTTTTGGTGGAAAAGTTGGGGATGAGTTATTGAAAAAATGATTATAGAACAAACACAACAAAAAGGGATAAAATATCTCTTAAGTGAGATGGGATATGACCAAAAAAATCCTCTCAATAAATATATAAAAGAAAAATTTAAAGTAGAAGAAGTGAATTTATCAAGATTTAGAGAAGTTTGATAGGGGATTTTTTGATAGATTTTAAGTAAAAAGTTGTATAATTATTTCTAACTAAGGTATTAATATGTTAAAATTAAAAAGTTTTCGATTGGTTACTATTGCGATTATAGTTTTTAGCTATGGTTATAGTGTATATATCAAAATCACTGGTATTACAAAAAACAGAACAAATACTTTAAGCAAGCCTATAGCACCACCCAAAAAACCTCTGCCAACATAAATAGATTTACTCGTCAAGGAAACTTGAATCAACTTTGACTTGCCTTAACACTTTCACGAGACAAACGAATCATAGAAGCTTTAAAATCTTCAGAAAAGGACTTGATGAGCTCTCATCCTCTTTAAAAGAGTATACACGATTTCAAAATGTTTGGTTTCAGATTATTGATACAACAGGAACGGTACTTTATAGAAGCTGGACAGATCTGCACGGAGATCGTGTAGATCCATCAAGAAATGATCTACAAAAGATGTTTGATGATCCCCATATTATCTCCTCTATTAGTGTAGGTAGATATGATATGACTTTTCGATCTATGTTGCCTATGTATGATCAGCAAAAAAACTTTTTGGGTCTATTTGAAGTGATCACCCACTTTAACTCTATCTCCTTAAGTTTACTTGAAAGTGACTTTTATGCGATAATCTTAGCAGATAAAAAGTACACTTCTCAGATTACACACCCTTTTACCAAAAAATTTGTAGATGAGTACTACATTGCCAATTTAGATGCGAGTGAAAAATATATAGATATTGTAAAAAAAATAGGTGTTGAAAGTTTTATCAATAACCAAAGCCAATACACAATAGATACCAAAGAGGGGTATTTTTATACCCAATACAAAATCCCTGATATCAATGGGGAAGATATGGGCTATATCTTACTTTTTAAAAATCTTACTGATATCCCTATGAAAGAGGTTCATGATATTCAAAAAAATATTATTGTTACAGTTATATTTATTATTTTAGCTCTTATGATTGGAGGATATTATATCTTTAATAAACGGTATAGTTCATTGCTTAAAAAGAATTTACGCCATACAAAAGAGGAAAAAGATAAAATTGATGCTATTTTATCAGCGCAACCCTATATTATTATCATGGCTCATGAAAATCGCTCTTTAGAAGTCAATGCAAAGTTTTTTGAGTTTTTTGAAAAATATCATACTTTGGAAGAGTTTCAAAAAGATCATGAGTGTATTTGTGAACTTTTTATTAAACCAGATGAAGATGATAGCTCTTATATTATAGAGGAGCCAAAATGGATCGATAAAATACTTGAAAACCCACACAAAGAGTTTAGGTGTGCCATATACAAAGATGATATACTGCATCATTTTGTAATAAAAGCAACAAAACCAAAAATAAATGGGGTAGAAAATGGTTTTGTGATCCTCACTTTTGTAGATGTGACACAGATCAAACAAAAAGATCAAATGCTTTTTGAACAGTCAAAGAATGCAAGTATGGGAGAGATGATAGGAAATATTGCTCACCAATGGAGACAGCCACTTTCTATTATTTCAACTGCAGCTACAGGGATGCTTTTGCAAAAGCAGATGGATCAATTAAGTGATGAGATGTTTGAAAAGTATTGTGAAAATATCAATGACAATGCTCAGTACCTCTCAAAAACAATTGATGATTTTAGAGATTTTATAAAAGGGGAAACAAAACTTGTACAGTTTGATGTGCAAGAAAACTTTCAAAAACTTCTTGTGTTGATCGGTCCAGTTGCAAAAAATAATGATATTGAACTAATGGTGGATGTGGAAAGAGTTTATATAAAAGGTTACCCAAATCAGCTTTTACAATGCTATATTAATATTTTTAATAATGCAAAAGATGCGTTTAAAAACCACACTGATATTAAAAATAGAAGAATAATCATTAGTGCAAAAGAGGTAAAAAATAAATTAATAATCATTTTTGAAGATAATGCTGGGGGTATCCCAAAAGAGATCATTGGTAAAATATTTGATCCTTATTTTACTACTAAACATCAGTCTCAAGGGACAGGACTAGGACTTCATATGACCTATAATCTTATTGAACATATGGGTGGAAAAATAGTGGCTGAAAATGTGAACATTGAGTATAAAGATGTCAACTATACAGGGGCTAGATTTACTATATCGTTTAAACTTGATTGACTTTGACTCAACTTTATGATATAATCTTATCAAATAATAAAGATTATAAGGAATTTTAAAGATGAAAAAAAGTTTATATGAAACACTAGGTTTAAATGAAAATGCAACAGCGGCTGAGATCAAAAAAGCGTATAGAACTTTAGCCAAAAAATACCATCCAGATATCAATAAAACTCCTGAAGCAGAAGAGAAATTTAAAGAGATCAATGCTGCCTATGAAGTATTGGGAGATGAAGAGAAAAAAGCTCAGTACGATATGCATGGTGATGATATGTTTGGTGGACAAAACTTTCATGACTTTGCAAGAGGGCAAGGTGCTGGAGTTGATATCAATGATATCTTACGCCAAATGTTTGGACAAGGTGGAGGGTTTTCCTCTTCTGGCTTTGGAGGAGGAGGGGGGAGTTTCCGTACTTCTGGCTTTGGATCAGATCCATTTGGTGGAGGTTTCTCACAGCCAGATTTAGATATCAGTGCCAACCTAGCAATTGACTTTAATACCTCAATTTTAGGGGGCGTAAAAAATGTCTCTATCAATGGTGAATCATTTGATATCAAGATCCCAGAAGGGGTTGCAGATGGTCAAAAGATACGAGCAAAAGGGAAAGGAAGATCCGCTCAAGGATATCCAAGAGGGGATCTAATTATCACTTTAAATATTCAAGATAGTGATGAGTATGAAAGAGATGGAGATGATTTGATCAAATCATTTGACCTCCCTTTGCGAACGGCACTATTTGGTGGAAAAGTAAGTGTCTCTACGCTCCATAAAACAATCACACTAAAAGTGCCTACAAATACAAAGCAAAACCAAAAGTTTCGAGTCAAAGATATGGGAGCTATGAATCGAAAAACCAAACAAAAAGGGAGTTTGTATCTAAAAGCTAATATTGTTATCCCTAAACTAGAGTCTATGGATAAAGAGTTAGTAACTCTTTTAGAGGAAAAACTACCACAGGAGGTATAGTATTATGAAGTTTGGAAAGTCATATTGTGAACCTGTATATCTAATAAGTGAAGTGGCAACAATTTTACAAATCCACCCCCAAACGCTTCGGCAATATGAGCGTGAGGGACTAGTAACACCTAGTCGTACAAGTGGAAAAATTCGCCTTTACTCCCAAGAAGATATAGATGTTATCAAAAGTATACTCACTTTGACAAGAGAAAATGGGATAAATATCGCAGGAGTGGGTAAAATTTTAGAGTTACAAGCCAGAATAAAACAACTAGAGCTTTCAATGAAACAAATACGAAACAAAGAGCTTAATGAGGTCTCAAAAGCTCTTGTGGTAAAAAAAAGTCAGTATGATATTATTGTATTTGAGGAGTAGTTTTAAAGCTCAGTATGACTATTACTATGAGTGTTTTCTAAACTATATTTTATAGAGTAGCCTCGCATAAGGGGTGGCAGGTCATATTGACTATCTGAATCAATAGGCTTTTTTTGTTGCCTTTGTGGCATCACTTTAACTGGGTCTAAACCATCTTCATCCTCATAGTTATCTGTTGATTCAAATCCTGTAGCTACTATTGTGATCTTGATCTCATCTACAGCGATATTATCGTCCGTTGTGGTACCAAAAATAATCTCAGGGTTTCCTGTAAGAGTTTCATTGATATTTTCCATCACATCACCAATAGCAAACATTGAAACATTTGGATTAACTGTCCAGTGGATCATAATCCCTTTGGCACCATTTAAAGATATCTCATCAAGAAGTGGTGATTTGATCGCTTGATCAAGAGCTTCTTGAGCAGCATTATCCCCTTTGGCTTTCCCTATACCCATAAGTGCTAACCCTTTGTGTTGCATAATGGTTTTTACATCAGAAAAATCTACATTGATATCATCACTTCCAGGCTTTAAAATAACCTCACTCATCCCATTTACAGCTTGATATAAAACATCATCAACTACTTTAAAGGCTTCTTTCATACCGATATTTTCTTCAACGATATTTCGAAGCTTATCATTTTGAATAATGATAATAGAGTCACTAACTTTTTTAAGCTCTTCAAGCCCTAGATTGGCAAGTCCAGTTCTTTTTTTCCCTTCCCATTTAAAAGGTTTAGTAACAACTGAAACGGTTAAAGCTCCAACCTCTTTGGCAGCTTTTGCAATAACTGCTGCAGCTCCAGTTCCTGTACCACCACCAAGTCCAGCAGCAATAAAAGCAATATCCGCTCCATCTAAAGACTCTTTGATCTCTTGATAGTTTTCAAGTGCAGAGTCTCTTCCAATTTCTGGACGCATTCCAGCTCCAAGTCCTCGGGTTAGTTCAACTCCTAGCTGTATTTTTTTGGGAGCTCGTGAGAGATTAAGAACTTGTAAGTCAGTATTCGCAGCAATAAGATCAATTTTATGGGCCCCTTCGTTGATCATGTGGTTGATCATATTACATCCACCACCACCAACTCCAACAACCGCTATTTTTGCAGCATTTTGTTCAAGAACTTTTGAAGGTCTTTGTATTTTTATATGGTCTTCACTAAATAGGTTATTGTCCATTTTTATATCCACTTCGCTAATTTATCTAACACGCCACCAAAAAGATTTTTCTTTTGCTCTTTTTTCGGGGCTTGGTTTATATGTTTAATATTGGTTAGTTCATGGTCATCATCATCGATCTCATGGGAATCATTCTTTTGGGATGATGAATCTTTCTCAAAAGAGTTTTTTTGAGATTGTTGCTGTACAAGCTGTCTTAAATTGCTATTGCTATCAAGTTCAAAACTATGCTCACAATCAAGTTCATAAAGTAACAATCCTACAATAGTAGACATCATAGGGGAGTTAAAATTGATATAGCCATTTTGTATATTTTTAGGATTGGCTACTTTTACAGGGATATTGGTAAATATTTTAGATGCCAACTCCTTGATCCCAGGAATAAAAGTCATACCACCTGTAAGAATTACTCCCCCATCAATACTCTCAATAGCAGCACTATCTAAAAGTCTATCATGGATAATAGAGAGAGTTTCTTCAATACGCGCATGGATGATTGGCTGAATCTGCTCTAGGGAGATCTCTTTAGATTCTGCTTCATTCCCTAAAGTTGGAAGTTTTACTTTTTTGATACTTTGTTCATTTTCATTGTCTCCATAGGGTAAAAGGGTAGCGTATTGTTTTTTGATCATATTTGCTGCACTATATGGAGTATGAAAAGTTGAAACTATATCGTTGGTGATATTTTCACTTCCTATTGGTAAAAAGTCATTATAAACGATCGTAGAGCCTTTTTGTACTACAAATTGAGTGGTAGCACCACCAAGATTAATGACACAAGCTCCTAGTTTTTTTTGATCATAATCTAAAGTGGAAATAGCATTGGCATATCCACAAAGGACAAATTTATCTATTTCTAAATTGGCTTTTTTGAGAGCATTTCGTATATTTGTCAGGGCTGTTTTTTTTGCAGTGATAATATTTACTGAAACCTCTATTCTTGAGCCATTCATATTAAGTGGGTTTGATATAGTGGTTCCATCATCAACACGGAAAAATATTGGCAATACATGGATCACTTCATAATCTGAAATCACTTGAGCGTTATACAGTGCCATTTTAAGCACCTGTTTAATGTCATTTAAAGTGATTTGACCACTTGGGATATTGACCACACCATTGCTCATAAGTGTTTTAGTATTTGCACCACTTAGAGATACGGTGGCTTTTTTTGTTTGAGTACCAGAGCTATTTAAAGCCGTAGATACTGCCTCATCAATAGAGCTACTTGCAAGGTCTATATCTACAATGCTTCCTTTTTTTAGCCCCTCACTTTTACTCTGTCCAACTCCTAATATATTCGTTTTATTACTAAAATCATTTGAAGCAACAATAGCGATGATATTTGTTGTACCAATGTCAATAGCTAATATAGAATTATTCAAGGCTTCACTCTGTTAGATAGGTTTTTACATCATATTTATTTTGGAGTTGCTCCAACAATTCAGATGAGATTGCATTTGATTTATAGTTGCTTATGGTTGAAACTACCATCTCATTTTTCCTTTGATCCATTGTCCCTAATTTTGTATCTTCAATATGAAATACTACTACTTTATCTTTAAAATTAACAAAATTTGTTTGCTCTAAAGAGTTAAAAATAGCTTCTACTAGTTGTTGTGATTCCTCTTGTGACAGTTGAGACAAAGTAGGGAGTGATTCTCTTGTAAGCCACCCTATATCTTCCCCTTCAAAATTAGGAATATACTCTTCAGCTTGTTGTGTTAAAACCTCTTGTTTTTGAGTAAGTATGTACTCTTGTGTTATTTGAGTTTGTATATCTTCAAAAGCTAGTGTTTGTGGCTGAATAGTTTTAATCTTTTTGACAATAAAGTGTTTGTCATCTTTATAAAAAGGTTTTAAAATTTCCCCATTAGAGGTTTTCGTAAAGCTTTCTAACGCTTCAGTAGTCAAAATAGAATTTAGGTTATATACAACTTGAGTATCACTAAATTTCTCTTCCCCTTTTTTTAGATCAAGGTATTGTTTAAGAGCAACTTTTAGCATCTGCTTTTGATCTGTATTTGGAAGATTTTCCACCTCTACTACTGCTATTTCGTACCCTGTTGGAGATTTGTAGTTTTCTTTATTGTTTTCATAATACTCTTGGAGTTGTTCTTGCGTTGGTTTGATATCAATAGTATCAGCTTCCAAAACTTTGATAGCTACTTTTGATTGAGCAAAGATCAAACTACCAATATTTTCTATCTCCTCATCCAAGGTTTCAAAGCTAAATATTTTTTGTATTTTTGAGATCAAAAGATCTTGTTTGAGCTGTTTTTCAAACTCTGATGCGGTTCGTCTATTTTGTTTTAAAACTTGCAAATAGGTATCTTTGTCAAATTTTCCATCTTTTTGAAAAGCTTCGATTTGTACAAGCTCTTGTGCCACCTCTTCATCAGTTGTCATAAGCCCTAAATCATCAGCATAGTTTAAAAATAGGTATTTTTGAACAACTCTTTGAAGTGCCGCTTGCTCAAGCTTGAATTGTTCTGCCATCTCTTGAGTGAACTTACCACCAAACATATTTTGGTATTGAGAGTAAAGATTGCTATACTCATTTTGTAGGTCCGCTAAAGGAACCTCTTTGTCCCCTACAACCGCAATAGCTCCATCAGATTTTCCATAGTTATAACTTCCCCATCCTACAAAACCTGCTCCTACAAAAGCGATTGTACTGATCCATATTGTGATTATTAACCATTTTTTGTGTTTTTGCATCCAGCTTATTGACATATTTATTTATCCTATATTTTTTAAAATTGAGTGATTATACAATCTTATTGATTATTTATATCTGAATCATCATAAGGATCCATATGAATATTGATAACCCAATCTTTTGATGGGTCGATTTTTTCTATTCTCTCTTCAATCTTATCTGAAACTCTATGAGCATCCATAAGTGAAATAAGACAATTGAAAACCAAATGAACATCGACAAAATTGTCATTTCCTGCAGTTCTTGTTTTTAAGCAGTGGTAGTCATTGACACTATGTTCCTCTTCAATAATGGTAACTATTTGGGATTGGGTATCATCATCTAAAGCTCTATCAAGAAGTACCAGTACCCCTTCTTCTATAAGTTCATAAGCACTATAAATGATAAAAATAGAGATCCCACCCCCTACAACGATATCTATAATCTCCCAGTCAGTTAAATACACACCAACTAAAGAGACTAAAACAGCACCATTCACCCATACATCTGTTTTATAATGAAGTGATCCGCTTTTATAACCATACTATTTGTTTTTTTGCTACGCTATTAAGATACGCCACAAGCCATACAGTTATAAAAAGTGAGGCAACCATTCACCCAAAGAGAGATATCAAGATAAGTTGATACCTCCCCTGAGAAATATTTTTTGATCGCAATATAGAGGAGAAAAAGTCCAGACATGGTGATGATTACACCCTATCACACTCGCTAAAGCTTCTATTTTCCCTCTACCAATTAAATTGATCATCGGCTGGTTTTTCTGCATTAGATATGGCAAAATAGTTAAATATTGAGACAAACATATCTAAAATAGAATCAACAGCACTAGCTAAAACTGCCACGGAACCACTTACGATCCCTATGGCAAATTTCATCAATGTTAAAAAAGCAGCAACACTACTTGATACAATAGTAGCTTTTCGTTGTAAAGTCACTTTGGCTCCTAGTTTTTACTAAAGATTTTGGTTATCGTTTATTATCTCTTCGTCGGTTGTTACTGTTCCCATTTCTAGGACCTCGACTTCTGCTTGATCCACCACGCCCTCTTGAGCTTCTACTTTTTGATCTATCTCCACCTTTGGCTGCTCTTTGTAAAAGATACTCGATATCTTTTTTCGATTTACCAATGGTATCTTTCCCTTTGACTTCAGTTTTTGCTAAAAGGATAGAAGCCAATTTATAAGTGATAGTTGATAGATCAAATTGATCTTTTAGTTTATCCATAAGCTCTATGACCGACTCATCAATCTCTTGAGTGGCGATATTATTTAAAAACTGTTGTAAAGACTTATCTTGGAGAGCACTTTTATTTGGTACTATCTTACTTTCTATTTTTGCCCCTACATCTTTTTGAATCTTATGTAAAGATTTAAACTCAGCTGGGGTTACAATAGATACGGCACTTCCTTCTTGACCACCACGACCTGTTCGTCCAATTCGGTGAACATAGCTTTCACTATCAAATGGAAGCTGATAATTAAATACATGAGAAACCCCTTTTACATCAAGCCCTCTAGCTGCAACATCTGTAGCAATAAGTACTTCTAAATTATCCCCTTTAAATGCTCTTATCACTTCCTCTCTTTGCCGTTGCTCCATATCTCCATGAAGACCTTTTGCACTAAACCCTTGAGAAACAAGATAAGTAGAAAGTCTATCCACATCTCTTTTCATCTTACAAAATACAATCGCTTTTGAAGGGTTTTTATAGTCAAATAGTCGAATAAGAGCATCATCTCTTTCATACTCCTCAACCACATAAAATGATTGAGCAATTTTTGTATTGGTTACCTCTTTTTGAGTAATAGTGATAAACTCAGGCTCTACGAGAATCTTTTCAGCAAGTTTTTTAATAGGTGCGGGCATAGTTGCACTAAACATCAAAGTTTGTTTTCTATTTTTTAAATAGTTAAAAATCTTTTTGATATCTTCCAAAAATCCCATATCCATCATCTCATCAGCTTCATCAAGCACTACGAAATCTGGATCTATATTGATCTGTTTTTTTGATAGAAGATCTAAAAATCTTCCAGGAGTTGCTACAATAATTGAAGCGTTGTTGATATGGTTGATCTGTCTATTGTATGCGGTTCCACCATACACTGTGGCTGTTTTTATATTTAAAAACTTTCCAAACTTGAAAAGCTCATCACTTACTTGAAGTGCTAGTTCTCTTGTTGGAACGATTACTACTGTTTCTACATTGCCATCACACTTCATCATATTTAGAAGTGGTAGACCAAATGCAGCTGTTTTTCCAGTACCTGTTTGTGCTTGTGCAACGATATCTTTTCCATTCAGTACAATAGGGATTGCCGATTCTTGAATAGGACTAGGAGCTGTGAAACCAGCATTTTCGATAGCTTTGTTAAGCTCTTGTTTTAGATTAAAATCTTGAAATGTCATATTTTATTAATTACCTTGTGTATAAATAGGCATCTTTAAAATAGAAACTTAACTCATTTAAGTTTGCTCAGCAAAGATTCCCTATAATGGTGTGATTGTATCCAAAAAATAGCTTTAAAATCAATTTAACTTATATTTTAACTCACATTTAGTTATAATAAAACTATGCAAGGATATATAATCAATATAAATAATGTCAAGGATGAAGACTTAATTGTCACTATTCTCACACAAAATAATCTTTATACCGCGTACCGTTTTATGGGGCAAGACATTCAATAATTCATGTAGGATTTAAAACTGATTTTGAACTAGAAACCAATCTTAAAGCAATATTGCAAGACTCAAAGATGTTATTCAGAGGGGTTACCCTTTGGATTTTGATTCACAAAAATTATATTGTTGGCAAAGATTTATTAAGCTTTTTATCCCCACTTAAAAGATGTAGAGGAGATAGGAGGAGTTTTACTTTAATCTTCTAGATACCTCGCTCATAAAATGGTCAAACAAGATGCCAAAAGAGCTATTTTGGAGAGCTATGTATCACTATGGAACAAGAGGGGCACTCCATACCCACTATGAATGTTTGTTGTGTGAGAAGCCTATAGAGGATGAAATCTCTTTGGTACGAAGTTTTTTGCCAACCCATCCTAGCTGTAGCTACAGTAGAGCTTTCCTTTTGAAAATCAAAAACTTTTTGAGGAAAAAGTACACTATCACTAACATGACGAGATTGAGTATATTTGGGATATTTTACTTCAAGGTTTATAAAATAATCAAAATAACAATTTTATTTGCAAAAAAAAAAAAGATACAATTGCAGTTTAATGTAAAAAAGGAGTGATATGGAACTGCTGTATGGTAACTTGTGGGTTTTATTTATTG
Organism: Campylobacterales bacterium; assembly: GCA_018399655.1. Taxonomy (GTDB): domain Bacteria; phylum Campylobacterota; class Campylobacteria; order Campylobacterales; family Arcobacteraceae; genus JAIOSF01. Next base: position 18,701 of record JAGYNS010000004.1, on the reverse strand, counting down.
TTATTGTTTTCTTTTGTATGTTTATGACCGATATATCCAAAGGGAACATCAATTGTTAAAAAATTATCCTATTATAGGACGATTAAGGTATGTATTAGAAGAAAAAGGGAGAACCTTTTCGACAATATTTTGGGGATGAGAAGTTTTATGAATCAAAAGATAAACTCGATTGGGTGTATAAAGTTGCAAGGGGATTTGCCAAACTATTTCATTTTCCCCCTCCCACCACCGCCAAAGCCAAAATTTATGCTCAAACACGCTACGATTGTTTTGAATGATGATGAAGTGGACAACGATTTTAGTGTCACTTTCGGGGAAAAAAAGAAAAAACCTTTTGTCACAAACCATCATCTCAAGAGCAGCTATGAGTGATGGAGCGATAAGTCCAGAGGGGCCGAGCCTTTGTAAAAGGGGCTTTTATGGGAAATTTCAATCAATACAGGGAGGGAGCTTAACGAGTAATTTTTTTATCACCCATGTGAATTATGATGAAAAAATATACCACCATAATCAAAGGAACCCTTTTCAGATATTTGTCAAAACGACTATTAGAAAGTTAATCAATGGGTATCAAGCTCAAGAGCCTACCGAAAATGGTTTTAAAGATGATCCAGAGGCGGAAACTTCATGTTTTTGATGAAAAATCAAAAAAGATTTCATCGTCCAAATTGATGCACCTCTTGAAAACTTCCCAAAAGAGGTCCCCTCTGATATGCCTGATATTATCTATCAGGTTAGTTCGGGACTCTATGGTTGCCGTACAAAAGAGGGAAAATTTGATCCAGAGCGTTATCAAAAAGTGATGAGTTTGTAAATGACAGAGATTAAATTGCTCAAGGGGCAAAGCAAACAGGGGGAAAAGTTGTCGCGGATAAAGTGACTGAAGCGATCGCTTACTATCGTGGAGTGGAAACCACAAAGACCTTTTTCCCCAAACTGTTTTCCGTATGCCAATAGCATTGAGGAGCTGTTTGATTTTATTGGGGATTTACAAAAACTCAGTGACAAGCCAGTTGGGATAAAAATTGGTAATTTCTGATTCAAATAATATTTTGCCAATAGTCAATGAGATCAAAAAAGGATAGAGGAAAACAACGATTCTATCCTGATTTTATTAGTATAGATAGTGGAAGTGGTGGAAGTGCTAAGCACCAATTGAGTTGATGGAAAGGGTAGATTGAGTGTAAAGAGATGCTATCTATCGGGCAGATAAACCTCAAAGAAGCGGTGTAAAGATGTGATTCAGCTAGGCTTTCCTTGGATATTTGACAATCAAAAATTGTATTGTTGGCAAAGGTTTATTAAACTATTTTACCCCCACTTAAAAGATGTGGAGGAGTTAGAATCATTTTATTTTGAGCTATTAAACTCTTTAGTTCATAGAATAGAAAAACAAAACCCTAAAAGAGCTATTATCGAAGCATATGTAAAGCTATGTGAGCATGAAGGAAGATTGCATACTGATTATCATTGTTTATTGTGTGAAGAAAAAATAGTTCAAGAGATAGCTCTTGTGCGATCTTTAGTCCCTATCCACCCAAAGTGTAGCTACTCAAAAGGGTTTAAAAAAAATAAAGTAGACAAGTTATTTCGTGAAAAAAGCACTTTAGGCTTAAATGATAGTGAAATAGAGCAATTGTGGAATATACTTTTGCAAGGGCTATAAAAAGTTAATCTTAGCTATTTATGGTAGAATAATAAAATTTTAATAACCAGAGACAATTTTCAAGATGAGGGGTAAGAATGGGTAGAGCTTTTGAATATCGAAAAGCAGCAAAGATGAAACGATGGGGGAATATGTCGCGTGTTTTCCCTAAACTTGCAAAAGCAATTACAATAGCAGCAAAAAGTGCAGGTGCGGATCCAGAACTTAATCCTGCACTGCGAACAGCTATAAATACAGCCAAAGCACAAAATTTACCAAAAGATAATATTGAAGCAGCGATAAAAAGAGCCACTTCAAAAGATGCAGCTGATTTAGCAGAGGTAAACTATGAAGGGAAATGGCAACATGGTGTTTTGATCTTTGTAGAAGCTGCAACAGATAACAATACACGAACTGTAGCCAATATAAAAAATATATTTAAAAAAGCAGGTGGAGAGATAGTCCCAACTGGATCGTTAGAATTTATGTTTAGCAGATGTGCGGTATTTGAGCTAAAAACCCCTGATATGGATATGGAAGAGCTTGAGTTAGAGCTTATCGATGCAGGGCTAGAGGAGATAAAACAAGAAGATGAAGAAAATATATCTATTATAGCAGATTTTAAAGATTTTGGAGATATGTCCAAAAAATTAGAAGAGATGAATATAGAGTATGAAAAAGGTTCATTGCAACGGATCCCAAACTCCCCAGTTGAGATTACCGATGAGCAAATGGAAGAGCTTTCAACTCTTTTAGAAAAGCTCGAAGATGATGACGATGTACAAAGCGTATACACAAATTTAGCATAAATTTAAAGGAGAAAATACAATGGCTGAAAAAAAATATAGGTTAATTACAAGAAGTGATATGGATGGTTTGGTGTGTGCTGTTATACTCAAACAGCTTGATATGATAGATGACATTAAATTTGTCCATCCAAAAGATATGCAAGATGGGAAGATCGAGATCACGCCAAATGATATCATTACTAATCTTCCGTATGTACCACAAGCATATATGGTATTTGACCATCATGAAAGTGAGACTATTAGAAATGAAAAAGCAGATAACCATATAATTGAGCCAGATGCACCAAGTGCAGCAAGAGTGGTTTATAACTATTATGGTGGAAAAGCGAAGTTACCACAAATAAGTGATATGATGATGGATGCAGTTGATAAAGCGGATGCTGCACAGTTTAGCATTGATGAGATACTCAATCCTCAAGGTTGGGTGCTACTTAGTTTCCTTATGGACAGTCGAACTGGACTTGGAAGATTTAGAGAGTTTACAGTATCCAACTATCAGCTTATGATGGATCTGATCGATTATTGTATTGATCATACTATTGAGGAGATTATGCAACTTCCAGATGTGGTGGAGAGAGTGGAGCTTTATAAACACTATGAGCCACTTTTTAGACAACAATTAGAAGAGTGCTCAATAATGTACAACAATCTTATAGTACTAGATCTTAGAGACCAAGATGTGATCTATCCAGGAAATAGATTTGTGATGTACGCAGTCAATCCTGAAGTAAACATCTCTATTCATGTTATTTGGGGATTTCAAAAGCAAAATACGGTATTTGCTTTAGGAAAATCGATTGTGAATAGAACTTCTAAAACCAATGTAGGTGAATTGTGCCTAAAATATGGTGGCGGAGGTCACAAAGCTGCTGGAACTTGTCAAATAGCTCATGAAGACGCTGATAGAGTTTTAGAAGAGCTTATAGAAAAAATCACTACAGATGGTTAATCGGTTTTAAGTAACCGCCATCTTTATAGCATTGATATAGCTAGTATTTGAAAGTTTATTATCTTTTTTATATGCTATATCAAAAGCAGTTCCATGATCTACTGAAGTTCTTAAAATTGGTAGATTTAAAGATACATTGATACTTTCATCGAAATAAAGTGCTTTGAGTGGTGCTAATCCTTGATCATGATACATCGCTACGAAGTATTTATAGCTTTTTCTGGAGTTTTTTGTAAAGGCGATATCAGGTACAAGAGGTCCTTCAAAAATATTAGATTCAAGTTTTTTATTTGCTTTTTTAATTGCTTTTATGATTTTTTTCTCCTCATCTCCTAAGACTCCATTATCTCCCGCATGAGGATTGAGACCTAGTACACCTACAGGCTCATTGAGTTGTAAAGAATTTTGAAAGTCCAATAAAAATGAGGTAATTTTTTGTACCTTTAAAGCTTTTGGTACTTTTTTGAGTGGTATATGCTCTGTAAAAAGTGCTACAAACATCTTTTCGCATCCTAGCATCATAATAGCATCTTTTTGAAAGATATCTCTTAGCATATCAGTATGTCCAACATAATCAATCCCAGCTTTTGCCCATGATTCTTTATGAATAGGAAGGGTGCAAATAGCATCGACTTTTTTCTCTTTTGCTAGATTTATTGCTGTTAAGAAAGATTGATAAGAAAACTCTCCAGCACTTTGTGATACAACCCCTGGGTTTATAGATACTTTATTATATTTTCCAAATATTTTAAAATCTTTTGGTACTGGATGATTAAGTTGTTTGGTAGCTTTATTTAAAGTGTTTTGATCAATACAATAAATAGGTTTACATAGTTTTGCAACTGTACTATGAGATTTTAAAGCTAGCTCTAGTCCAATCCCATTTGGATCTCCTAAACTTATGGCAACTTTTTTCATTCTATTTTGTAAGCTCTTTCATATCGATTATTGCCTTTTCAAGTCCAGTAAAAACTGATCGCGCAATAATAGATTGACCAATATTAAGTTCCTCAATACTTTTAATATCAGTGATCATATCAATATTTTGATAATTAAGCCCATGACCAGCAGCCACTCTAACCCTAATCCTGAGCTTTTGGCATTTTTTGTTCAATATCTTGAGAGCTTCGTGCTTTATCTGTAAGGTTTTCGGAGGAAGTTCCAAACTCTTTTATACTATGGTGGGTTTTTTCAAGTCCACTATAAAGCATAGCATAGATATTGGCATAGCCCCTGTGTGTAACTCTACCCATTCTACTTTTAACTCTTTGGATAAAGTGATCATCTCTCATTTGGGTCGATAAAAAGGGAAACTTGTTTGGTTTTGGTGTAGTTTTTCTATGGCTTTTTGAAGTTTTTCCATATTTGAAGCTAAATCAAGACCACCTTCTGTGGTTACTTCATCTCTATTTTTGTAAGTACTAGTGGCCTCTATGTGGTTTAAGAGAGCACACTATATCTATAATATCTTCATTGAGACTACATTCTAAATTTAAAGAAGAGGGGAGAGTTTGATGGATATTCATTGCATCTTCATCATAGAATATGTCTTCTGTCTTCTTCTTAAATGGATAGTGATTTGATCCGTACCACTTTGTTTGCAATACCAATCGTTTCAATAATATTTGGTCATTTATCTTTCTCGCTTCTTCTTAACACAGCAATATGGTCAATATTTACATACCTAAAAGCATCTCTCATTCCTTGAAAATTATATTTTTTTGTATTTTATCAAATATATTCTAAATTCAAATCATTCGTTTTACAAAATATCTCCATTGGAAGATATTTCCCTTTGAGATTTCAGATTGGTTAGTTTTAGCCCTCCCTTAAAGAAAGTCTTTTTTTTATTTACCAAAAGTGAGAAGTTTATTCATAAACCTTCCCATACTATTTTTCACAAGAGTGGTATTTGTAACCACCATTTATCTTTGTAACTTCCCTACTACATTTACACAAAAACATTGTGGTAGATTTTGTTTCAGTCAAAGATAGTTCTACTTTTCCCTCACCATAAATGCTTTGGTATCAAAAAGATTATTGGTATTTCTGACTTAAAGCCTTTATGCATGATAGTTTCCTTGAAAAGTTTTTGCCTCTCTTTTTCTAAACTCTTTTAAAGCTATACTTCCAAACTTGAGCTTTACATTTTTCGTTAATTCCAAAAAGTGCATCATATATGATAACATCGCCACCTATTACTTGACATCTTGATAAATCTCTTTTCCATAATATCTTTCCTTTTTTTGATTTTATTCTAAAATAATAGCAAAAAACAAAGAGAGATTAAAAAAATATGGCAATTGCAATTTAATAACTAATTGGTTTTGAGATATATTGTCTATATTAAGCTTTATACTTAAGTTGTTTTATGGTTAAATATATTTTTAATTTAAAAAAGATAAAAATGAATATAAGGAAAATAGAATGAGTAATTTAACAAAATGTGAGATTGTGGTGGACAAATATCAATCAACGCAACATCTGCCCACATTGTGGAGCACAAAACAACACAAAAGGTGGATTGGTAGGAAAAGTATGGGCATTCCGCTCTTTTAACACCACTAGCAGGTCTTATAACTCTAGCACCAAACGCAACAAACGAGGGAGCAGGGGCCTGGCAACTTCTTCGGAATTTCATAAATAATGGTTTTTATTCTTTGCTAACAAAAGAACATTTAAAAATCGAAGAAGAGCAGGGATGAGACCAAAAGATGCAGTTCTACCTTTTTTGTCTTATAATTGTAATCCCAACATATTGCGTTTATTGTGGCAGCAATAATGGTCTTGTTGGAGTAAGCATTTTTGATAGTAATGAGAAAACTTCAGAAGGATTAGTTATGCTTTCGGCTATATTGTATTTCCCATTCCTTAAATACTTCCAAAGAGATTCGAATTTAAAAGTGAGTAAAACAAAAACAAAACGAGTAGATTTAATAGAATGTAGAGATTGTGGAAACTTAAATATCAATAAACGCAAAGTCTTACCTATACTCATGAGATGAAACATTCACACCTTATGGATTCTCAGAAAAAGTATAATATTTATATTTTTAAGACCACAACAGTCTTAAAAAGATAGCTATGTTAAATATTATAGGTATTTTTGCAAGAAGAAAAGAAAAGTGTATAAAAAAATGAAATTTTCTAAAAAGTTGAGTTAAAAACTTGAATTATGATTGTTTACTAGAAGAATTGAAACATACTAATACAAATATTGATATATGGATCGGTCTGCTGTTTATTTGATTGTAATAGTTATTTCCTTTATCCATCATGACTATATATACATGAAAAAGAACTTATTGAACCATATATATGGTTTTAGCCACTATGATAATTATAATTATCATAACTGGGAGTACTATCAAATTTTTTTCGAGTCTTATAAAAACATCTTAAAACAATTAAATGTTTTGAAAGGAAAGAAAATACAAAAACGTACAAAGAGAGAATAATTCACAGGCGACAGCACCTCTCCTGAGGTGTAACCCATACGCAAAATCAACCCCACCAATCGAACTAAAATAATAAATAAAACAAAAAATCACAAATATCTTTTTCTCGTTTTACTTCCTATCATAGAAAGATTTTACCAAGAAATTTGGATTTTTATGTCAGTTTACGACATAATAATAAAATAAAATATGTTTATTTATGACACTAAATTATTTACAAGGATATATTATGACAAGAATACAATTATTAGAAAAAGTAAAGATAGAAGAAAAAAATATTGGTATAACTGTTGAAAATCTTTAACAATTATCAGATTTGGGAACCAAAACTATCATGAGATTTTTTGCAGGGGATGATGTGAAGCTTAGTACAGTTGAAAAGATTACTAATACACTTGGCTTAGATTTTGCAGTGAAATGAGACAGTTGATATCAAAACTTAAAAGAGCAAAGAGCAAAGCAAAAGCCTTATATAGTTTCTTTAGTACAAGATACATCAGCTTTAGAGACAAGGTTTGGAAAGTGAAGATATTACAATTTTATTAGAAGAGACAAAAATCAATTTTTAACTGCGTAGCAAAAAGCTTGTGGACAAGTTAATTATAAGAATCACGAAGATATGCTTTTAGGTATTTGTAAAAAGAATAGTATCAAAAAAATAAAAAGTGATGAAAAAATATTGCATATTGCAATTTAAAACCATTTAACCATACTTTGGGTATAATCGCGACATTATAACTGTAAGGAATTTTACAAATGAGTTTTATTGAAACTAGAGGAAATGATGGTACAAAGCCACAAGAGGTTGAGTTTTCCGATGCGATATTGAGTCCAAGTTCTTCATTTGGTGGATTGTATGTACCAAAAAGTATACCTAATTTAGGATTAGATTTTATAGTAGATCATAAGGATAAAAATTATAAAGAGCTAGCATTTGATATATTAAAAGCTTTTGAGATTGATATAGATGATACCACTATCAATGAAGCGTTAAGCTTGTATGATAAGTTTGATGATAGTACCAATCCCTCTCCTGTAGTAAAGATAAAAGATGACCTTTTTGTCAATGAACAATACCACGGACCAACACGAGCTTTTAAAGATATGGCACTGCAACCTTTTGGGTATATCTTAAGTAGTATCGCTAAAAAAAGAGATGAGCAATATCTTATCTTAGCAGCCACAAGTGGTGATACTGGACCAGCCGCATTGAATACTTTTAAGAATAAAGAGGGTATCAAAGTAGTGTGCTTGTATCCAAAAGGTGGAACGAGTGATGTTCAAAGACTTCAGATGGTCACGGAAGATGGAGAGAATCTAAAAGTTATCGGGATCAATGGAAACTTTGATGATGCTCAAACAGCTTTGAAAAACCTTTTGGCTTCTCAAACTTTTAAAGAGGAGCTTATCAAAGATGGTATTAGTCTCAGTGCAGCCAATAGTGTAAACTTTGGGAGAATCATTTTTCAAATAGTGTATCACTTCCAAAGTTATCTTGAGCTTTTACGACAAGGGGAGATCACTCTAGGGGAGAAGATATATATCAATGTTCCTAGTGGAAACTTTGGAAATGTACTAGGAGCCTATTATGCGATGAAGATGGGACTACCTGTTGAAAAACTTCTAGTTTCATCAAATGAAAACAATATCTTAACTCAGTGGCTTACACTTGGAATCTATGATATTAGAGGAAAAGAGCTTAAGCTTACAAAATCTCCAGCGATGGATATCTTAAAGTCTTCAAATATCGAAAGAGTGATCTATGATATTTGTGGAGCTTTTAGAACCAAAGAGCTTATGGAAGATTTGAATACGAAAGGGTATTTTGAGCATACTAAAGCTGAACTAGAAGTATTAAAACAATATTTTTCTGCTACATTTAGTGATGACTCATATGGATTAAAGACTATAAAGAAGTTTGTAGATGAAGGGTATCTTATGGACCCTCATACTGCAACTTGTATCAAGGGATATGAACAGCTGAAACAAAAAGACTTAAAAATGGTGATCTACTCAACGGCAGAGTGGACAAAATTTTCCCCAACCGTTTTAAATGCTTTAAATGAAGATACAAAAACATATGCTGATAAAGAGGCGTTAGAAGAGATCTCTCAAAAGCTTGACCTTAAGATTCCAACACAGATAAAAAAACTCTTTGATGCAAAGATCAAACATGATACGGTGATCGATGTGAGTGAACTTGAACGAGAGATTATCGAGTTTTTAAAAGTAAAGTAAGAAGATACTTTACTTTATGTTTTTTATGAGTGTAGCTTTTTTGTTACAAGCTCATTGACCACTTTTGGATTGGCTTTCCCACCTGTAGCTTTTAATACTTGACCAACAAAGAATCCAAAAAGTTTATTGTTTCCTGCTTTATATTTTTCTACATTTTCAGGGTTTTTGTCTATCACTTCTTCTATGATAGGTAAGATTTGAGCTGGATCACTGATTTGGATTAATCCTTTGGCTTCAACTATTTGTTTTGGATTGTCTCCAGATTGAACCATCTGCTCAAATACTTGTTTTGCGATTTTAGTTGAGATAGTTTCATTATCTATCATCGCTACTAGTTGAGCCACTTGTGATGCTGTAAATTTTAGTTCTGCTTTACCTTTCTCTTTTAACTCTCTTGCTACATCATTTGCAACTATATTAGCTAAGTTTAGAGGATTATGAAGCTCTAAAAGTGCCTCTTCATAAAATGAAGAAAGCATTGTATCTCTAGCTAGTATATCTGCAACAGTAGTATTGAGTCCAAGTTCACTGGTATATTTATCAAACAAAGCCTGCTCAGCTTCGCTCATAGGAGTTACAACACCCTCTATTTGTACTTTTTTAGACTCATTTTTTCTATTTTCTTGAGAGTTTCTTCTTCTATTATTTTGAGTAGATTTTTTGTTTTTCCCCCAAGAATCTTTAAGACTTACTATTTTATTAAATACAGGATTTTCATCGGTATAATCAACTGGATCGGCATAAAAATACCCCTCTCTTTCAAATTGAAATCTCACATCAGGTTTTTCAGCGATCACTGCAGGTTCAATAAGAGCATCTTTGATGATCTTCAATGAATCGCAATTTAGATCTTCTAGCCCTTCTGGGGCTTCACTTGAATAAAGTCTATCATAGAGTCTTACCTCCACTTTTTTTGCTTCATTTGCATCGACCCACTGTATAGCACTTTTTACTTTGATACCACTTGTATCATTTCCACTTTTAGAGTTTGGATGGTAGGTTGCTTTTATCTCTATGATCTTTCCATCATTATCTTTGATTATCTCTTTGCAAGTTATGATATAGGCATGTTTGAGTCTTACAGGTTGATCTGGGGTAAGTCTATAGTATCCTTTTGGTGGATTTTCATCAAAATCATCTTTATTGATAAAAATAGTTTTTGAAAATGGAACTTTTCTCAATCCCTCTTTTTGTATTACACTGCGTGATAATATGAAGCTTCAAGTTCTTCAGTTCCATCATAATTTCAATAGTGACTTTTAGAGGATTAAGAACACACATTACTCGTGGCACTTTGTATTTAAATCATCTCTAATACAAAAACTCTAGTTGGGGAAACATCAACCATAGAGTTTGCTTTGGCAACCCCACTTGACTGCTAAAAATTTAAAATAGGATTCAGGAGTATAACTCTTTGTATCCAATGTAGGAAGTCGTGGGTCATCCCAGCCACTCACATAGCCACCATATTTACTAGCTCTAAAAGCTTTTTACTCATATAACTGTATAATTAATACCAAGTCGTGCAAACCTGTTGAGGGTCTTGGTGTTTTTAGTTGTAGTGTATTAATACCCAATCATAAATATCACGATTGTTTTCAAACTGATATATACAATTATAGGGAAACCCCCATATAATCTGACAAACAGTGGGCAAAGTCATACATAGGGTAGATGCACCACTATCTTTTGGTTCTAAAGCAGGGTATGTCTAATATGATATAAAAGTGGATCTCTGAGTTTCATATTGCTGCATTCATATCAATTTTGCTCACAAGACATGCTTTCCATTTTGAACCTGTTCATTTTTCATTCGTCAAGGAGGGCCAAGATTCTCTGCAATCGAACGGTTTGCATATTTACTTTTCTTCCAGCTTGGGTAACTGTCCCTCTATACTCGTATCTCATCTTCGCTGAGACTATCAACATACGCTTTTTTCCATTTTGACAAGTTCATTAATCCTCGCATACTGATAAATTTTTGGAAAATAGTCAGAAGTAAAGTATACACTTCCTACTCTAGCCAAATCCAAGCCATTGTACCGCATCTTAAAGCTTCATATTTTGTATCTTCTGTCGTAGGATTTGTATCATCCATTCTGAATGCGAATGCTCTTTTATAATCCTGGGCAGCGCATACAAAATATGTATTGACTTTTGCATCTGGAGTGTGGAAAGCTAGGCTTCTGGAGTGGAAATCTAAAACTACCTTTTGTATTTACTCTGATTGTAAAATCCTTCTCTTCAACCGTGACGTGTAAAAATCTTTACTTTTAATTAGCATCTCTTAAACCTTTGATTTTAGAAATTCTCAATAGATAAAATTTAAATCATTTTAGCAATAAGCTATGTAATATCTCAAAAATTGTAGGGCAAATATAAGTATAAGTGAGCTATATCCATCCCACAAATACAGGGATATATTTTTGTCAGTTTGCATAAGCAGGCTCTGTCAACCTTGAGAGCATCTGTATAACGTTGATTGTAAGGATCAGGGCGTACCCAAGAAAGTAGGGCAGATATAATCACCACCCATTTGTACAACAGTGAAATAATAGTACTAAAATAGCTGCAAAAGCAACTGGAATAATAATCAATCATTTGATAATCTCCCTTAAATAGCTTTTTAATAAGTGGATACAGTTCACTTAAATCTGCACCATCAACTGCCTCAGGAGGTATATTATATTGAAGTGGTACAAAAGTTGTTCCCTGGCTAGTTTGTTGCAATATAGTTTAAATTAAAATCATCTATATGTGCGCATTTTTGTAAACACTTTTGTGTATGAACTCCTTCAAAATTCTATGTTGTTTTTGGTGCAAAAAATTACTAACTTTTCTTTGATTCCTTTTGGTGGTATTACACCTTTGAATATATAGTTTCCTAAGGCTCCTATATCTTATTCTGCATACCCTAAAATCTTGATAATCGTAATCATCTATATTGAGATGCTCTTTGTTGATCAAGTTGAGTTTATTTATATCAAAAGAAACAGCTTCTTTAGAAAGTTTTTCATATCAAAACCACTCAATAGCCTCTAGTAAATATTTCTTTTACCAGAGCATCAGGATTACATGGAGTATTATAGCCAAGAGCTACCAAATAGTTTGCAATAGCTATTGGCAAATACCCCTCATCAATAAAATATTTTACAGATGAAGAGTTGTTTCAAGATTTGAAATATTTGGTATATGGATATATTGTACCTCTTGGTATATCCTAAAGATTCTCGTATATGTATCTGTTTTGGGGTGTTTAAAAGATCCTCTTTCTATCTCTTATAATTGTAGAGATATCATAAAGTATATCATCAACCGCAGCTGCAAAATTACAAGTAGGAGATTTATCATGTTTTAAAATCACAAACTATCCACCTTCATTTGGTTCATAGCTACAATCCCTTTAATTAAATCAGTAAAATTGTATGGTGTGCTTCTGGCTTTTTTATACGCACTACAAACGGGGCATTGCAATTAAACTTTGTTTCATCACTATTGTTTCGCTGTAAAATCCACTATAGCTATAAGGCTCTTATCCTCTTTTGCTTTTTGTTTATCAAGTTCAAGTGCTTCATCACTACAAAAAACAATTAAAAGCTTTTTTTATCAAGGAGGAGTTTCAGCCATTTGTGTATGGTATTTGATATTTTCACCTTTGATACACAAACCTTGCAAAATCTATACTAAAAAGTCCTAAAATCTCTTAGTATCTCTTTCTTTGTTTCTTTATATTTTTCTTGTCACTATCATCAATTCTTATTAGAAGTCTAACATTGGAGTTGTTTTGATAAGATATGATTCAAAAGAGCAACCTGTAAATCTCCTATATCCATATTCTTTTGTTGGACTTTGGGCAAATCAAAATAATTCTTTTCCTTTATAATTTTATTGTGTCAGCAATCGAAAAAGAGAGGTTTTGAATCTCTGATGGTTTGTGATAAATCTATTTAACTCTTCAACGGTTAAGTTGTTGATCTTTTCTAAATTCTGTTTGAGCAATCAAGTGGCAAATCGTTGTAATAATAGATGAAAGGCACGATTGAGCCTTGAGGAAAGTCTCTGTTCTTAAAGGCTCGCTTCCTGTGAGGAAATTCTTGCAGCTCAAGCCCTTGGCTACACCATTTTTACAAACTTTGATGATGTCACTTACTAGCTGTTTCATGGCTTTGTGTGTGCTGTCTAGTTTTGTTTGGAGGTATCCTGTGAAATTTGCATGGATTTTTGGCTTTGATTTGTCCTTACAGGCATTATAAGCTTAGACCGTTGATGTTTGAATCTCCCTCCATCATACGACCTTCCAAAACCAATTCTAATTAAGATGTTAGTTTTTACTTTGCTTTATAACTATCAGGGGAATCTGAGTCAATATAAAGGGCTTGAGAAGCATATATAGGTGGGATTGTTCTGTTTGTTTGCAAGTATCTTTAATGATCTCTTCATATTGAACCTTGTCACTCATATCAATTTTAGGTGTATGTGTGACCCCTTTTGGATGAAAGTATTCTAATATATTAGTAGCTTGATTTTGGAACTCTTGAAACTTAATATCTCCCCCAACGGCAATGATAAGGTTGTCAAGATTAAGAATCTCATCTAATCTTGTTTGGATATCTTCAAGAGTGATCCTTTGAATTGAGTCTACATCTCCTAGTTTTGGGTATTCTAGTGGGGTGTTTTTATAGCTTAGTTTTTTAAGATGGCTTGAAGCAATATAGTCAAAATCATTTTGTTTTTGTTGCAATTTACTCAAAGTAAGGGTTTTTACTTTCTTTAAGCTCTCTTGGGTAATATTTGGGTCTTTTAGTAGATCTTGTAGTAGCTTTAGTGCAAGATCTTTTTCACTTGTGAGGCAACTTATCTCTATAACAAAGGTTTCAAATCCAGTGTTTGTATGGATTGAGATGGCATTGTTTTCAAGTTTTCTAGCATATCCTACTGCACCATCTTTTTTTGTCCCTTCATTAAGAAGTTGTGCTACAAGGTTTGTAATCCCTGGAAGATCTTTATCTCCTATATATCCACCATTGGCAAATACAAGTTGGAGATTGAAAATAGGTAAACTTTTATGTTTTTCAAAAATTGTAGCGATCTGTTTCTCTTTGTATGGTATATGTTTGAGTGTAGCTGACATTAATAATCCTTGTAAAATGAAGATTGAAAATAGTATAACTTTTACTTGAGTCATCTTTTAAAACCTTTCTAAAATAGTATATGCGGTATCTCTTTTTGCAGGATTTTCCCCAATATCTTTGATCAACTCTATCATCTGCTTTTGATTCATAGAGTTTGTGGCTCCTGCAGCACTTACCACATTTTCTTCCATCATGGTACTTCCTAGATCATTGGCTCCAAACTTTAAAGCCATTTGCCCTATGTAACTCCCTTGAGTTACCCATGAGCTTTGGATATTTTGGAAATTGTCAAGATACAATCTTGCAACTGCTAAAAGCCTTAGATATCTATTGGAACTTTGTGGAGGGATATTTGGAAGTTCAAGGGCTAGTTTGGTGTGAGCTGATTGAAAACTCCACATAATAAACGCACGAAAACCACCAGTTTCATCTTGAAGTTGTCGTATCTTATCCCAATGATCTATGATCTGTTCATCTGTTTCTACTGTTCCAAACATCATCGTTGCTGTTGATTTTATATCTAAAAGATGGGCTTGTCGATGAACCTCAAGCCAATCTTTGGTATCAAGCTTTTTAGGAGCTATGATATCTCGTACTTCATCATTAAGAATTTCAGCTCCAGCTCCTGGAATAGATGCTAGTCCTTTATTTTTAAGGCGTCTTAGCACCTCTTGGTAGCTTATTTTTGATAATCTTGCTATATAATCGATCTCAATAGCACTAAATCCATGAATGGTAATAGTTGGGTATTTTGTATGAATATGTTCTACAAGATCTTCATAAAAGTCGATTTTGAGCTTTGGATGAACTCCCCCTTGAAAAAGGATTTGAGTGCCACCAATCTCTAGTAGTTCATCTATTTTTTGATCTATCTCATCAAAAGTAAGAATATAAGCATCTTGATCTTTTTGATGTCGATAAAAAGCACAAAACTTACAATCTACCCAACAAATATTGGTATAGTTGATATTTCTATCTACTACAAAAGAGGTTACTTTTTTGGGATGAAGTTGTAGTTTTCTTTCACTAGCCATAGAGGCTAGATCAAGCAAAGAGGTATTTTGAATAAGGTTAAGAGCTTCATTATTTGATATTCTTTTAAAATCACTCATACTATTAAAACTTACCACCTAAGCTAAACTCAAAACTAGAGGTTTGATCTCCAGGCTTGTCATCCAAAGCTTCTGAAAAGATAAACTGAATAGGTCCAACTGGTGAGTTCCATGAGATAAAAGCTCCAGTTCCAGATCGTTTGATATCACTAAAACTCTCCGCACCAATCATCCCATAGTCATAAAAAACTCCCCAACGCATTTTTGCATTTGGAATAAGTGGAAAACTAAGTTCAAGGGCATTACTAAAGAAGTGTTTATATGGGTTGTTGTCTTCATCATCTGATTGAAATGCATAAGACTCATACCCTCTTAGACTTCTAGGTCCCCCTAGGGCAAAAGACATATTATTTGGTAGATAACCATTATCTGTTAATATTTTAAGATTGTTTTTATATCGAAAGATCACATCATAATCTATAATATCTTCTAACCCATAAAAATATTTAAAATAGGTATTACTAATACCATACTTTGCATCTCCACCAATCCCACAAATTTATAACTTGTCCCCACAATAAACCCACTTCGTGGCAAGTAAAAGTCATCTGTATTATTAAAATTAATATAAGGGGTTATAGCACTTGTGATAAAATCTTCATTTTCACTAGGGTCAAGCTCATATGTGATACTTGAATCACTGATCTCATAGTTTGCACCTGCCCGCAAGTGTCTCCCTATAGCTCTTGAAGCCCCAACAATAATTCCTCTTTCGGTGGTATCTCTATCCCCATACAAAGAGTTGTAGTTGTCAATCTCTGAGTTTCTATCGTATATACTTACCGTACCACTCCATTTGCTATCTCTTATCGCTGGATTGGTTACAGATATAGAAAGATCTGTTTCGATTTTTGAATAATCTACTGCAAACCCTAGATCAAGACCACTTCCAAAAATGTTTTTATCACTAATTGATCCATTGATCATCCATCCCTCATAGCTTCCATATCCACCACCAATGATTAAGTTTCCAGTAGGAGCTTCAGTTACTTTTACCAAAAGGTCAACTTTTGAAGCAGAGACCCTTTTTTGTTCAATCTCTACATTCTCAAAATACCCTGTTCGTTTAAGTTTATTGATTGAGTCTTTATAATCTGTGAGGCTAAATAGATCTCCAGGAGCTAAGTATACATCTCGTCTGATAACTCTATCTAAAGTTCGTGTATTTCCTGAGATCATTACATCATTGATATATACTTTATCACCAGGGATCACATTATAAACAATAGTGACTGTTTTTTTCTCTTTGTCTGGATTGATATTAAATTGTACCTCTGTAAAAGCATACCCTTCATTGGCTACTTGAGTTTTGATATATTCTTGATCTTTTCGCAACTGTGCAATATTGAAAATATCTCCAGCTTCAAGTTTGAGCTTAGGCATAATAGTATCTATAGGAACTATTGATTCATCAAGGTATAGTACAATATCCTCAACACTGTATTGTTCACCCTCTTCAATGAAATACTCAACATTGGCTCGGTGTGAGTTAAAATCGATTTTTGCAAAAGGTGGACTTACTTTTGCATCTAAATATCCCTTTTGCAAATACAGATCACGCATTCTAGGTCCATCGTATGCTAGCTGTTCATAATTCATCTCCCCATCATTCATACCAAAAAACCATGTAAAGCAGCAATCTTCCTCTTTATTGAAAATCACCTCTTCAAAATCGCTAGAATCCAAAACAGTTGATCCTTTGTAGTCGATTTTGTCAATAATGATCTCTTCCCCTTTATTGACTTGAAAAACTACAGAAACACTGTTTTCATTGATATCTTCTACTTCTACTTCCACTACAGAGTTTACAAGTCCTTCTCTTTCCAAAGCTACTAAGAGTGCTTTTTTAGCACTTTGCACCCTTTGTTTTGTATACATATTCCCTTTTTTGATATTCATTTGGGTATATAAAAGTTCAAGATCTTCATCTCGTGTTTTGTAGCCATTGATCTCTAGGTTGGAGATAAAAGGTTTTTCTCTAAAATGAAATGTAAGGATACCATCTTCTTGAGTAACCCAAATATCTTCAAAGTAGTTAAAACTATAAAAATCTTTTATCGCTGTGTTGATCTCTTTTTGAGTGTAACTATTGTCTGATTGAAAGTTTAAGCTTTCTATTGCCACCCGTTGAGATATTTGAGTAAGTCCTTCAAATTCTATTTTTTCGTAGCTGTTATTAGCAAAAAGTAAAGAGTAAAAAAGAGCTGTTAAGAGTAAAAGTTTTTTCAACAAGGTTATTTCCTTTTATAAATTTGATCAAAAAGTGTACCTAAAAGATGATTATAAATCATTTAAAGGTACTCAATTATTTGAGTCTTCGTGCAAAAGTGTACAATACAGGAAGATATATAAGGTTCAGTATAGTTCCCCACGCGAGTCCAAATCCAAGAGCAATAGCTACTGGCTGAAAAACAACTGCTTGCCCAGAAGCAAAAAAGATAAGTGAACTCATCCCGATGAGTGTTGTAATAGTTGTAAGGATAATTGGTCGTAACCTTTTTGTAGCTCTATAGTAAACCTCTTCAACTGTTTTTGCTTTTTTTAAGTAGGTCATCATAATGATCCCATCATTGATAACAACCCCAGCAAGACCTAAAGTTCCAATCATACTAGGCATAGAGAGATTTTGCCCCATAATCATATGCCCAATGAGCATTCCTAAAATTGAAAATGGGATCACTGACATTAAAATGAAAGTTTCTCGAAAAGAGTTAAATAGATACAACATAGAGAGCATAATAAGCAATATGGCTAATCCTGAAGCGATCATCATATCATTTTTAAGTTCTGCTTTTTTCTCTGCTTCCCCTTTTAAAACAAGTTTTATTCCATCTTTTTGTATCTGATCTAAAATAGGCTGAATCTTTTCAATAGCTTCAGTGGAGGTGATTATTTTAGGATCAACATTTCCATAAATATAGAAGTTTTTTACCCCTGCATCTTTTGTAAGCTGTTCAAAAGATTGTACCTTTTGAAACTCAACAATCTCATTGAGTCTTACAAATGTTCCATCTTTTAAAGGGATTTGTGATCGGATAAATGCTTCATAATCATCTTTATTCATTGACTCTATTTTGATATCTAACATATCTGTATCATCAAAAGAGACCGCTTTTTTCTTTAAAAGATAGAGATTTGAAAGGTAGGTTCCTAAGTAGCTTTCATCTACCCCTAATCGTTCCCCATAGCTATTGATCTTAAGCTTGATCTCATCTACTCCAAAGTTTATAGAGTTGGCAACGGTTTTTATCCCATGAAGATTTTCTAGAGCTTCCATTATTTGGGATGTCGCTTTGATCACTTTTGCATTTTCATTCGATACAAGTCCTATTTTTATATCTGATTTTACAGGTCCGGC
>JAGYNS010000039.1 GCA_018399655.1 Campylobacterales bacterium | reverse complement strand
CAAGATGGGATCAATCCTGTACAAAAAATTCTTGACCAACAACTTACAAAAAAAGAGTATTGGGAGCAATACTTGGAAGATAAGTTTACCAAATATGGCTACTATGAATCGATCCAGTATGTGATGGTAAGCCAAAAAAATATGAAAAATATTTTTTTATATGATACCAAAAACAATAAAGAGCTTTTTAGTTCAAGTGTTTTTGTGGGGGAAAAAGAGGGGGACAAAAAAGTAGAAGGGGATCTAAAAACTCCCGTAGGAGCTTACAAACTTACAAGTAGAATCACTACACTTGATCCTTTTTATGGTCCACTAGCCCTTGCTACAAATTATCCAAATCTTTTAGACCAATCACAAGGGAAAACAGGTCACGGGATATGGATCCATGGACTTCCTGAAGAGGGGGAGCGAGATGACTTTACCCAAGGGTGTATAGCACTAGAAAATCCAAATATGCTCAAACTGGATCAATCGATCAATATAAAAAACTCTATTTTATTGATCTCTGAGCAAAGTTATGCCCCAGCAAAGAAAAATGATATCGCAACTATCTTAGCAAATGTATTTGCCTGGAGAGATGCGTGGAAATATAGTGATATAGATACCTACTTGTCTTTTTATGATCAAGAAAATTTTTTGCGTTCAAATGGGCAAAGAATTGAAGAGTTTACCCAATCAAAAACACGACTTTTCCAAAGAGATGAGAAGAAAAAGATCATCTTCTCAAATATCAATGTGATCCCATATCCTAATGATGCCAATAAAGTGATCTATAAAGTGATTATGGATGAGTTGTATGAAACAAAAACCTATAAGTTTCAAGGGAAAAAAGAGATTTTTGTAGAGCTACAAGATGGTACAATGAAAATATTAGCTGAGAGTTAGAGGCTATAAGAAAAAAAAGAGTACAATTACAGCACTTAGCAAAAGTGTTTTAAAAGATATATTCAGTGGGAGGATTTATGTTAGATTTTGCAATTATTGGTGGTGGTCCAGCAGGACTTACTGCAGGACTGTATGCGACAAGAGGTGGATTGAAAAATGTTACAATGTTTGAAAAAGGACTTCCAGGGGGGCAAATCACCCAAAGTAGTGAGATAGAAAACTACCCTGGTCAACTTGAAGTAGTAACTGGAATGGAGCTTATGGACAAATGGCCCCAGCAATGCCAAAAGTTTGGACTCAAACATGATATGAGCGAAGTGACAAGGGTGTCAAAAAATGGTGATACTTTTCAACTTACCCTTGGAAGTGGTGAAACAGTTGAAGCAAAATCGGTTCTTGTAGCAACAGGAAGTGTTCCAAAAGCTGCTGGGATCAAAGGGGAAGCTGAATTTTTTGGAAAAGGGGTCAGCACTTGTGCCACTTGCGATGGCTTTTTTTACAAAGGAAAAGATGTAGTGGTCTTAGGTGGTGGAGATACTGCTGTGGAAGAAGCTATCTTTTTGGCAAATATTTGTAAAACTGTTTATATCGTCCATAGAAGAGATCAGTTTCGAGCAAGCCCACATGAAGTGGAAAAGATGAAAAAATTTGACAACATAGTTCCTGTAATGAACCATACCACTGAAGAGATTGTGGGAGATAAAATGGGTGTTACAGGTGTAGTTGTCAAAGATAAAGAATCTGGTGAGACAAAAACCCTAGAGGCTATGGGATGTTTTGTATTTGTTGGAAGAGATGTACTTAACCAGTGTTTACAACAAGAAGATGGAAGCTATTTGTGTGACCTGAACGACTCAGGGGAAGTGATTGTCAATCTTAAAATGGAAACCTCACTAAAAGGGCTTTTTGCTGCAGGAGATATCAGAATCGATGCTCCAAAACAAGTAGTTTGTGCTGCAGGTGATGGAGCCATTGCTGGGATTGGTGCAATCTCATATTTACAATAATAACTATCAAATAAAGGGATATAAATAATGTTAGAAGTTGGGATTTTAGGAAGTACGGGAAGAGTTGGGTCATTATTGATTGATGATCTAGATGTTGATCAAGCTACAAGACTAAGTAGTGTGCATGTATTTGATGATCTTAAAAAAAGTGTTCCAGAGAATACAGTTGTAACCAATAATATGCAAACACTTTTGGACAATTGTCAAGTGGTGATCGATTTTTCTGCTCCAGTTGCTACCCAAGAACTTTTAGAAACAGTGATCCGTTCAGAGGTTAAAAAGCCTTTAGTTATTGCTACAACTGGATTTAACGAACACCAAAAGAATCTTTTACTAGAAGCTAGTAAAGTGACACCTATTTTGTATGCTACAAATATGAGTTTAGGGGTTGCGGTTTTAAATAAACTTGTCTCTTTGGCTTCAAAAACTTTGGCTGATTTTGATTGTGAGATTGTAGAACAACATCACCGATACAAAGTGGACTCTCCAAGTGGAACAGCTCTTACCCTTGCAGAACATGCGGCAAAAGCAAGAGATCTTGATCTTGATAGTGTACGAATTAGTGGAAGAGATGGTGTAATTGGAGCTAGAACCAAAGATGAGATCGGGGTTATGAGCTTACGAGGTGGAGATATCGTTGGTCGTCATACTGCAGGGTTTTATAATGACGGTGAATTTATAGAGCTCAATCACACTGCAACTTCAAGAAACACCTTTAGCAAAGGGGCTATCAAAGTTGCAAAATGGATAGTAGATCAAGAGATTGGTTTATATTCGATCAATGACTGTTTAGGATTATAAAATAATGTGTGCTATTGTAGGTATTTATGGAAATGAAAATGCGGCTAGAATTGCAGGAGCTGCACTTTTTGCTATGCAACATCGAGGGCATGAAGCATCAGGAATAAGTAGTGGTGGATATGGTGATAAAAAAATCTACACCGTGAAAAAAAGAGGATATGTAAGAGATGTGTTTGACGAAGAGGCTTTCAAAATTCTTAAAGGGGATATAGCTATTGGTCACAACCGATACTCAACTGCTGGGAGTGACTCAGTATTTGATGCACAACCTATCCAAGCTGGATACAAGCTAGGGGAGATCTCAATAGTACACAATGGAAACTTAGTAGATAAAGATGAAGTAAGACAACGATTGATCAATACTGGATCAATTTTTCAAACTGATATGGATACAGAAAATCTTATCCACTTAATAGCAAAATCTACAAGAAATCGTCTAAGAGAGCGAATCACTGAAGCTTTAGAGCATGTGACAGGGGCTTATAATTTTATTATCCAAAGTCGAAGTAAGCTATTTGTGATACGAGATAAGCATGGGATTCGCCCTTTAAGTATTGGAAAGCTCAAAAGTGGTGGGTGGATCGTAGCTAGTGAAACCTGTGCATTTGATCTAGTGGATGCAGAATTTGTAAGAGATGTACAACCATGTAGATGTTGATATTTAGCGAGGGGCAAGGAAGAGCCGAGTCTATACAACTTTTTAGTGGATTTGAGTTTGTCCTTGTGCTTTTGAATATGTCTATTTTGCACGCCCTGATAGTGTTATTGATGGGAAAAGCGTTTACCGTACAAGAGAAAACATGGGGAAAGAGCTTGCTACAAATGACATAAACTGCAAAATTAAAGCTGATATGGTGATCCCTGTTCCTGATAGTGGAGTTCCAGCAGCTTTAGGATATGCAAATCATAGTAAAATACCTTTTAAGTTAGGGATCATACGGAACCACTATGTGGGAAGAACTTTTATAGAGCCAACCCAAGAGATGCGAAATCTCAAAGTAAAAATGAAACTTAATCCTATGCGTTCTTTAATTGAGGGAAAATCTTTAATTGTGATTGATGACTCAATTGTCCGAGGAACTACTAGTAAAAGAATTGTAGGGATGCTAAAAGATGCAGGAGCAGCAGAGGTTCATTTTAGAGTTGCAAGTCCTATGATCCAACATCCTTGTTTTTATGGTATCGATACCCCTACAAAAGGGGAGCTTATCAATGCTCGATTAACCAAAGAAGAAGTAAGAGAGTATATTGGAGCTGATTCTTTAGAGTATCTTACTATTGACAACCTAAAAGATGCAATAGGCAGAGACAGAAACTATTCTTTACCAAGTTTTGATGGCGATTATTTTATTAAGTAAAGGGTTAGAGGTAGTTTGAAACATCTTAATACTATAGGAAGATATTGGAGAGAAAAGTATCAGCAAAAAGTTTATAAAGTCCCAATTAGTATCTCTGGGTTTACCTGTCCAAATATTGATGGGACAGTAGCAAAAGGGGGATGTACTTTTTGTGAAAATGAGTCTTTTTCCCCAAATCTTCAAGATAATTCAAAATTTAAGCTCAATCTTTTTAGCACCTCAAATCCATATCTTGAAAAACAGCTACAACAACTTCAGATGCAATTTGATGCCACAAAAGAGGTGTTGCAAAATAAATTTGGTGCGAAGAAGTTTATTGTCTATTTTCAATCCTTTACCAACACCTATGCTCCACTTGAGACCCTCAAAGCTCTTTATGAAAAGGCACTAAGTTTTGAAGGGGTTATTGGTCTTAGTATTGGGACAAGAACCGATTGTATCACTGAAGAGATACTTGACTATTTAGAAGAGCTTTCAAAAGAGAAAGAGATTTGGGTAGAGTATGGGATCCAATCAGTTTATGACCAGACCCTAGAAAAGATCAATAGAGGTCACGACTTTGAAAATATTAAGCAGTGGATAGCAAAAACAAAACAAAGAGGGCTTTTGGTATGTGGGCATATGATCTTTGGGCTTCCTGATGAGACACAACAGATGATGCTAAAAGGGGTAGAGGAGTCTGTAAATCTAGGGATTGATTCTATAAAATTTCATCCACTTTATGTAGTTGAAAACACCCTTTTAACCCTTGACTATAAGCAAGGGGATTTTCACCCTATTAGCGAGGAGCTCTATATCGATACTTTGGTAAAAGCGATAAAGATGCTCCCTGATGATGTTTCTATCTCTAGAGTTACTGCTGGCATTAGCGATCAAACACTTCTTGATCCTTTGTGGTGCAATAACAAACACCAACAGATCCATAATGTCAAACAAGCACTTTTAAAAGAGGGGTTGATCTACTAATGGATACAAAACATACCCGTTGTGAAATGTTATTTGGAGATCATTTCAAAAAACTCCAAAATGCAAAAGTGTTACTTCTTGGAGTTGGTGGTGTTGGAAGTTTTGCCCTTGATTGTTTGTATAGAAGTGGTGTAGAGGATATCACTATAGTTGATTATGACACATTTGATATCACCAATCAAAATAGGCAAATAGGAAGTGAAGCGGTTGGAAAGGTAAAAGTTGAGCATCTTCATACCCTTTATCCAAACACTACCCCTATCAATCAAAAAATAGATATACCGTGGGTTGATAACTTTGACTTTTCCCCTTATAATCTTATTTTAGATGCGATTGATGATATTGATGTAAAAGTTCACTTAATAGAAAAATATCATAAAAAACTGATCTGTAGTGGGGGAAGTGCCAAAAGGGTTGACCCTACTAAAATAGAATATATCAATATATTTAAAACCTACAACGATCCTTTTGTAAAAAAAATACGGGAAAAGCTTAAAAAAAAGCGGTTTTCAAAAAACTTTAAAGTGATCTTTTCAAGTGAATTACCACAATCTAAAGAACTAGGAAGCTTCGTAGGAGTTACAGGAAGTTTTGGACTTTGTATGTGTAGTTTAGCTATTCAAAATTTATTAAGTGAAAAGTAGATAAAATTAATCAATTGATAGAATCAACCATACCAAAAAGGAATTTACATGAGCGGAATAAGTAGTAGTGTAGAGCAATTAACACAAGCTCATCTTAGAAATGTTCAGCAATTAGCTGTATTCAAAACTGGAAATGATAATATTTATGCAATAAACATAGCAAAAATCAAAGCTTTTATTATAACAGAGGAGGTTCAGATCACTGATACCCCTGCGGATACAGATATTATTGAAGGTATTGCAACAATCCGTGGTGAGCCAGTGACCCTTGTCAATCTTGATAGATGGTTAGGAAATAAAAAACTTCCTATTAATGATTATAAGCTTATTATATTTTGTGAATTCAATCACAAGCAAGTAGGCTTTTTAGTCAAAGATATGGTTAATATTGTTGAAAAAACAACAGCAGAGCTTAAAAACAATGAAGATCAAAATGCAAAAGTTACTTATACCACATATGTAGAAGTTGATAAAAAAAATGTATTATGTACCGTTTTTAATGCAGAGCAACTCCTAAGTGATATTGGATGGACAGATGTAAGTCCTAGTGATCTTGATCGATATGTTACAAAAGATATCAAAAAAGATAAAAAAATTCTTGTAGCAGAAGATAGTGCCGTTGCAAGAGAGGTTATCAACCAATTTTTACTCCACTGTAATGCAAACTTTGAGATTCACCATGATGGTGGTTCTTTACTTACTAGACTTGATGAGTATGATCCAGAAGATATTGCTCTTATTATTACCGATATTGAGATGCCAGGAACTGATGGATATCAAGTAGCAAAAGCTATTAAAAACACCCCTAAATATAGTCATATCCCAATTATTGTCAATTCAAGTATGACAACTGATGCAGTAAAAGGGAAAATGGAGCGAATTGGGGTCAATGACTTTGTAGGAAAAACAGATATACCAGCTCTTTACAATCTTGTAATAAAATATGTAGGTCTTAAATCTTAATGAATATCCTCAAAGGTGTAAATAGCTATTTGCACCTTTGTTTTATAGATACTTAAATACTTTACACTGGCACTAGTTTATAAACCCAAATTAGCCATATCCCAAATAGGAACCATAATAGCTAATATTAACCACAACACAATAATAGCAATAACCAGTATGATCAATGGCTCTAAAACAGCTTGAAAATTTTGGATGCTATTTTGAAACTTTTTTTTATAATATGATCCTATGTGACTTAATACTTGTGAATAGTGAGAACTGTTTTCGGCACTTACTAAAAGTTTTATAATAACCTCATCAAACAGTGAGTATTTGGCAAATGATTGTGCTATAGAGTTTCCGTTTTTTATCTCTTGGAGTATCTGCTCTATTATTTTTTGGATATACAAATTAGCAATAATTTTTTTACTATTGAGTATCGCTACTTGAAACTGCAATTTAGAATCTACTATAATACTCATTGCTAAAAAAAGTTTATAAAAATAATAATACTGCAACACCCTACTAAACAATGGAATGTGCTTTATAAGGAATATATCCCTTTGAAGTTGATATCTTTGAGATAGATATACTCCTAAAAGCCCAAAAAAGATACAGCCACTTATAATAAATAGGTAATAGTTACTTACAATGTATTGAAGCTCTAACAACAACTTTGTGGCAAAGGGGATAGTTTTTTGTGCTTTAAATATAAACTCAAAGTTTGGTAATACATATAAAAAAACCATCCCTACTGCGATCACTAAAGAGATCAATAAAAGTACAGGATATCGTAAGCTTTGCATAAGTTGGTTTTTTACAGCAATATCCTCTTTTAAAACCTCTACTAAAGCTTTAAGAGCATCATTGATATTGCCATTTTCAAAGCCTAATTTTAAAAATACTATGGGGGTTTTCCCTAAATATTTTTCATATGCCACAAGAAGAGTGTCGATTGGCAAAGATTTTACAATCGCCTCTTTCAATCGTTGTAAAATTTCATCAACTATTTTATTGCTATTTTTCTTTTTAATAATATCAATCGCCTCGACAAAAGTAAGCCCTGAGTCTACCATCATAGAGAGTTGACCAAAAAGTAAATAAACCTCATCTTTGCTAACTCTTTGAAAGAAGACCCCCTTTTTTTTCAGTGATCTATTTTTCAAGCTAATCACATTGGGGTACTTTTCAAAAATCTCTTTTACTGTTTCATCATTTTGTAAATATATATCTTGTTTCAATATTTTAAAATCTTTTTGGTAGCTTACTGTATATCTCATCAAATCTTTGATTTATACTCCTGCAAAGATGTTTTTCCTCTTTGTACCATATCCAATGCAGATTGTTGTATCGTTTGAAACCCTAAATCTAAAAGAATCTTTTCCATATCATTACTCGATTTTTGTTGAAAAATTGCCTCTTTTATCTCTGTATCTATACTTAACGCTTCTGCGACAACTTCTCTTCCCATATAGCCTGTAAAATTGCACTTTTTACATCCCACTTTTTCAAAGTTTTCATCTTTTTTCTTTTTACAGTGGTTGCATAAAGTTCGTAAAAGTCTTTGGGAGAGTACCATTTTAAGTGTTGCACTGATCAAATAAGGTTCCGCTCCTAAATCTAAAAGTCGGGTAATCGTTTCAACTGCACTATTGGTGTGCAAAGTTGCAACAACTAAATGTCCTGTAAGTGCAGCTTGGATAGCTATTTTTAAAGAATCTCTATCGCGAATCTCTCCTATCATCAAAATATCTGGGTCTTGCCGTAGGGTGTTTTTAAGTACCCTATGATAATCAAGCTCAATATCTTCATTGATATTGACTTGTACCACCCCATCTATTTTATACTCAACTGGGTCTTCAACAGTGATAATTTTCTTTTGTTTTGTATTGAGTTCTTGTATCATTGAGTACAATGAAGTTGTTTTTCCACTCCCTGTAGGTCCTGTTACTAATAACAATCCTTGTTTTAATGTAATACTTTTTTGAACAATATCCAAAACTTTTCCCTCAAATCCTATATGCACTAAATCTTTTTGAACATTTTGATTATCTAGTATTCGCAATACTATAGACTCCCCTTCAATTGTTGGCAAAGTAGAGATTCTGATATCATAGGTATATTCATCAATTTTTCTAGAAAATCTTGAGTTCATAGGGAGTCGTTTTTGTGCAATATCTAAATTACCTAAATATTTGACCAATGAACTTATCACAAAATATAACTCTTTTGAAAATCGAAAATATTGTTGCAACACCCCATCAATCCGTAATCGGATCACTACGCTTTTATCAATAACCTCAATATGGATATCACTGGCATTGTTTTTGATACTAAAATAGAGCACCTCATCTAAAAAACTTTGAATAAAACTATTTTCACTTTGATTTGTTTGTTCATACAAAGAGTTTTTTGCAAGTGTAAATAACTTTTGTTTCAATTTATAATGTTTCCACTCAAATTGTAACTGCTCATGTGGTACAAAAATAAGCTTAATAGGTATATGAAAAATCTCCACTAATAGATTTTTGTCAATCTTTTGATTTGAAGTTGCTACTTTTAAAAATAGCTCATCGTGATGTAGTGGCATTATTTGATGCTCAAAAATAAGCTCTCTGTCAAAAGTTTTAAAAAGGGTATAATCTATCTCATAATCACACAAACTATTCACTACTGATCCTTACTGAAAACTCTTTTTGAAAGAGATTATTCAAAAGCACTATGGAGTCTTTTTTTATGGAGATTATTCTATTCTCTTCTATAAAATCCCCTACTTTATACCAATTGTCTTTGTAGATCACCTCATCAGCCACTATAGCATCTATAATTATTTTAGGGGGAGTAAACTTTTTTTGCTCTTGGGTTTGTAACACCACTTTTTGTTTTTGATAAAAAGGGTTTGTTTCAAAATGAAGCTTTGATGTTTTTGCAAATTGATCATATAAAAAAGTTTTCTCAACTACTAGCTTTACTTCTATATCACTTTGTCTTGGTTGAAGCTCAAAAGAGACAATATCCATATGCTTTTCAATGGTATTGATAAAATTGATCACTTGTTCAAAACTCCCTTCAACTTCAAGAGTGATACTGTTTTTGTGAGATTTTAAGTTGCTATTGTTGAGTTGATAGTTTGCAAGATTTTTTTCTAAAAATATGATCGCTTCATTGTTTGATATTTTCTTTATTTTATTTGAAAAGCTTTGAGGAGTATTTTTAACAGAAGATATTGCACTATAAGTAGTATCATCTTGTAAACTTTTTTCATAAAAATATACAATAGCCCCATAAAAAAATAGGACAAGTAAAACCACTTCTATTTTTTGATAGGTGGCTAGTTTCTCAAATCGTTCAGATATATTCAAAACTGTAGCTCCATAGTGTATAGATTTTTTTGTTTTGTATATGAGATATTCTCCATATCCACATACGATACATTGGATTGAAGAAGTTGAAGGAGGTTTTGTTTTTTTTGATCAAAAACTATAGCTGTAAAATCTCCTTTTTCATACTTGAGTTGCTTGACTTTGATTTTGTACTTTTCCATATCACTTAAAAAAGTAAGTAGCCTTTTTATTGGTTTTTTATCTTGGAAGTACTGGTATTGTTCTTGAATTGGATTTTTGAGTTTTGATTGGGAAAGTGTTTGTATATTTTGTGAGTTTTGCTGTTTTTGCTTAGAGTTATCATAGATATTATAAAGTAAAAAAAGCAGTACAATCGTAGCAACCGCAGTGAAGTACTGAAAATACAAAAAGCTTTTTTGCTTGATCACTTGAAATGTTGTTTTTTGATCTTGAGCTAAAAATCTTTTTTGATACTCTTTTTGATACTTTTCAAGCTCCCCATAACCCAATGGAACAAAACTATCCACTTTTACTTTATACGCTTGCTCTATATAACTTTGGATATCTTCACTGCTAGCATTATTGATTTTTTTCAGTGTTACTAAGTTTTGTTGATAATAAAAACAGAAATGTTTCTCAAAAAGAAATACGACACTTTGGGAGTTTGGAAGTTTTTTTTCTATATAGCTTTTACAAAGAAATACCATAGGGATAGAGTTTTGATCCACTTTTTCATATAAAACTATATCATAGCTCAAGCTAGGTGGATGAAAATAAAAGCAAAAATAGCTCAATTCACTCAATAAAAAATCTTGATTTTGAATATGGGTTCGCAAAAAGGTAAGCTCTTGGGAGTGAAGAATTTTTTGAGTTACCTTTATCTGGAAACTATGAGTGAGGTTTGGGTCTATGAGTTGTAATTGTCTCATTCACTAATCAAAATTATATCCCATCTCTTTAAGAGATTTTTTATTTTTGCTCCACCCTTTTTTTACCACAACAAAAAGCTCCAAATAGACTTTTTTTTCTGTCAGTTTTTCTATCTTTTTCCTTGCATGTAGCCCTATTCGTTTGATAGCTTCCCCATTTTTTCCTATGATCATCCCTTTTTGGGATTGTTTTTCTACCACTATTTTTGCTTTTATCACATCTATATGAGGCTTCTCTTCAACTTTTTCTACTACTACATCTGCTTCATAAGGGATCTCATCACTAATATTATCAAATACTGACTCTCTTATAAACTCTTTATAAATTTCACGCAAATGGGTTGTAGTGATAATCTCTGTATCAAAAAGTGGTGGGGAGCTTGGTAAGTATTTTACAATCTCATCCAATAAAAGATTTTGTTTTGCCCCTTTTTTAATAGACACCGTTAAAAGTGCTTTGTAGTACTCATCAAAAGCTTGATACTCCTCTATTTTTGCTAGAAGCTCCCCTTTTGTGACAAAGTCTGTTTTGGTCAAAAGCAAAATATGGGGGGTGTTTTTTTTATTTTTTTCTAAAAAACTTTTATAGTATTCCACTTTGTCAGTTACAGGAGCTAGATACAATATAAGATCACAGTCACCTATCGCTTTGAGTGCTTCTTCTAGCATAAATTGATTGATCAACTTTTCTGTTTCATGGATCCCAGGGGTATCTACAAATACTATTTGATCCTCTTCATGCATCACTATTACATTGGCTCTTTTTCTTGTAGCATTTGCTTTATGTGATACCATGGTGATCTTTTCACCCACAAGCCAGTTTAGCAGTGAACTTTTCCCTGCATTTGGTCTTCCTACAGTTGCTACAAACCCACATCTTGTTTTTTTCAATATTTCCCTTTGTCTCATAAAATTAAAATAGTAATTATTATACAATACTTTTAATGAAAGATACAATTTTTGAAAAACCTATAAAAAAACAATTTGAATTTGATGAAGATGTGGCGTCTGTTTTTGATGATATGCTTGATCGCTCCGTCCCTTTTTACAAACAGATGCTAGAGCTTACAAGCTCTTTTGCTTTGCAGTATGCAAATAAAGATGACCGAATCTATGATCTTGGGTGTTCTACAGCTTCAACTTTGATAGATATCGCTTTAAAAACCAAAGTGCCTTTAAAGCTTCTAGGAGTTGATAACTCAAAAGCGATGCTTGAGCGAGCAAGTCATAAGATAAAAGCATATGGCTTGGATATAGAGCTTCTTGAAGATGATATTTTCAATATCAATTTTCAAAGTTCAAAAGTGATCATCTCAAACTATACTTTACAATTTATCCGTCCACTACAAAGGGAAAAGCTTATAAAAAAGATTTATGATAGTTTATCTGAGGGGGGCGTTTTTATTTTTAGTGAGAAGGTTATCACTGAAGATAAGATACTCAATAAACAATTTATCGATCAATACTATCAATTTAAGATGAAGCAAGGGTATAGTGAGTTTGAGATTGCTCAAAAAAGGGAAGCGTTGGAAAATGTACTTATTCCCTATAGTTATGAAGAGAATAAAAATATGATTTTAGAAGCAGGTTTTAAACATTTTGATTGTATATTCAAATGGGTCAATTTTGGAACTTTTATTGCAATAAAATAATAGAGATTTTGATCACTCTATTCTCAAACGGCTTCACTTTGGGTACCCCACAATCACAGATTGTGCCCCTAAAGTTGCAGGGGTTGTTCGAATAAAATGATCAAAATCATAATTTCATAAGGAGTCAACTATGTTAGAAGTAGGTCAAGTAGCACCAGAGTTTTGTAATCCAAATCAGGATAATGTAGAGATATGTTTACGAGATCTTAAAGGGAAATGGATCGTTTTGTATTTTTATCCAAAAGACAATACCCCAGGGTGTACCAACGAGGCGTGTGATTTTACTGAGCGTGAAGCTGAGTTTGATGATCTTGATGCGGTTATATTAGGAGTAAGCCCAGATAGCCCTAAAAAGCATCAAAACTTTATCGCAAAACAAAACTTAAGCATTACATTGCTTGCAGATGAAGAGAAAACTCTATGTGAAGCG
>JAGYNS010000038.1 GCA_018399655.1 Campylobacterales bacterium | reverse complement strand
CGCTCCTACATCATCATCTCCACCCATTGCTAGGTTGTGACATGTGTTACACGAAATAAGATTACTCTTTGATAATCTTGGATCAAAGTATAGTTTTTTCCCTAACTCCACTTTACAGTCTGTAATAGGGTTTGCTGGATTGTCAACAAGTTTTAATACCTCTAGCTTACTTTGTGGAATTGGCTTAAGACCATTGTCCTTTGCTAATTTCATCAATGCTGCATCACTCATAGCAAATGCAGTAGCACTTGACAACAATAAACCTGAAACGATAATACTCAACTTTTTCATGAGAATCTCCTTTAAAATAATTACTCAAGTTACCACTAGAATAATCTTGAATAATGTATTGTATAAGCTTAAGTTTTAAAGGAAGATTAAACGAAAAAATTTATTCTTTGATAAATAAGTTTTCCTAATACCTTTACTTTTTTCCTAAAATTATTTTAAATTTTGCTCCTCGATATTTTTTCCCATCAACTTCAAACTCTTCATTGGATGCTTTGATATCTCCATCCATCCCTTGTGTAATTAAATTGTAAGTCATACTAAGCCCCAAACCAGTACCCTGAGACTTATGTTTTGTGGTAAAATATGGATCAAAAATATTTGGAAAAACCTCTTTTGGTATCCCCCCTCCATTGTCTTTAAAGCTAAAAATTACTTTCGATTTTTTTTCAGTTATTTCTATGATAAACAGTTTTTGATCTAATTTTTTCTCTTTTAAAATATCTTTTGAATTATTGTAAATATTCATAAAACACTGCTTCAATTCGTTCTCATATCCTTCAAAAATGAAATCTTTTTGAATATTTTGTACAATTTTGATCTCATGAGATTTTGCTGATGCTTCTATTAAGTGGGTAAAGCTATCGATCAGCTCTTGTATTGAAAATCTCTTTTTCACTCTATCCCCTTTGATAAAGTTTCTAAAGTCATCAATTGTTTGGGAGAGATATTGTACATTTTTGTCTATAGAGTCACACGCTTCAAATAAAAATGAATCCTCAAGTATCCCATACTCTTTTTGTACCTTTATCCCTGAAGCACTTGTAGATATCACTGAAAGTGGCTGTCGCCATTGGTGAGCAATATTTCCTATCATCTCCCCCATTGAGACAAGTTTTGCTTGCTGAAGCAATTGCTCCTCTTGTTGTTTGAGTGTTGTTATATCCACAATACTGACAAGTCGTAAATTCCCTTTTTTAATATCTTTTCCCCGTACTAAAAGTGATATCTCCTCTTGATTTTTTTTCAACATCTTGAGTTCATAGGGGTTACTTTGAGCTATTTGAAGTCTTTGTTTTATAATATTTTGAGTCTCTTTTGGGATAAAATCTAAAATATCTTTTCCTATCATCTCTTGTTTTGATTCATACCCTAGTATATTTAGAGCACTCTCATTCACATCCACGCATCTATTGTCTTGAAGGATAATTATCCCCTCCATAGTAGCATTGATAAGCTCTTCAAATTCTTTGATAGAATTTCTTAAAACTATTTGTTTATATACAATAAAAGTAAAAATAATAGCGATCACAATCAGTATTTGGATTATAAGCTTATAGTCAACTACGGTATCGATACTTTTATTGATCCACTTCTCATGGATCAATTTTTTTTGCTCTTGAGAGATTTGCAAGAGTGCTGTATCAAGGATTTTTAGAAGCATAGGGCTATCATCTCTAACTGCAATACTTAGATTATATTTCATTTTGGTGTATCCCGCTACTTGAAGGTTGTCAAAATCATATTTGTTTTTATAATAAGAGAGTACAGGAAGTGTCGCAATTGTAAAATCAGCTTCCCCATCATCTACCATCTTAAAAGCCTCTTTGTACCCTACCGTTTCTTTAATCTTTATATCTGGATATTTTTCTTTCAATACTGAAATAAGCCCTGAATCTTTTTTTCGAGACATCGTTTGAGATATCATTTGATCGATATTTTCCACAAGTGGCTTATCTGTTGTTGTAATTATTGCAAGATTATAAGACAAATATGGCTGGGTAAAGTTTGCATACTCTTCTCTTAGAGTAGTTTGAATAGCAGCGGGGAGGATATCACACTTTTTTTCTTGTAAAAACTGCTGGGACTCGGTCCAACTTTGTGTTGGGACAAATTCAAACTCAAATCCTGTTTCTTCACTAAGAAGCTTTAAGATATCTATACTAATACCATTTGGTTCTTTTTCCCCATTTATAAACTCTATTGGGGTCCAATTTGGATTGGTACACACTTTTACCTTTTTATTTTTGTCGATATATCGTAGCTCTTGCAAACTATAAATAGAGGAGATACTTTTTTGTATCCAAAAAGATACAATTGAGTCTATCTCCTCTTGTGCTAAGCTATCTAAACCTTTTTGTAATATACCTTGCAACAAAGGATTCTGCAATTGGGTAAAATAGTGCAAAGAGGTAGAGGTAAAACTTGTTTGATAAATTGGTTTGATGCTATAGATACGATTTTGTACCAAAAAACTTTCCACAGTAAATTGTGTATTGAAAAGAGCATCCGCTTCGTTGTTTAAAACCATCTGTATCGCCTCTTCTAAAGTAGCAACCTCTACAATTTTGATTTGGGGATATCTTGCTTTTATTTTATCTATCGCTCCATATTTTTTTGTCACCGCTAAAGTTTTATTTTTCAGATCATTGAAGTTTTTTATATCACTATTTTCACTCACATATAAATACTCTTTTATCTGGATATAAGGCTCTGAAAAGTTTCCAAATGAATCACGCTCTTTGGTGAAAAAAGTTGTAGGCAAAAGATCAATCTCATTGGCTTGAAAACTTTGAAGCAGTTTATCCCAAGTATCAGGAACATATTCTATTTTTAGCTCAAGTTTTTTTGCAATATGCTCCAATATATCTACTGCTATCCCTTTGATATTTTGTTTATTTTGATCAAAAGTGGTCAATGGATTCCAAGGGGATATCCCAACTTTTATCGTATGACTTTGTATATACTCTTGCTCTTGTGGAGTAAGATAGATATTTTTTTCTGCTGGGTTATATATAAGTTTTCCAAAATTGATACTTTTTATTTGTGTTAACCCTAAGAGTCTATAGATATCATATATCCGTTGCATTTTTTCTTTAGAGATACTTCCTAGTGGTTCCATCCCATTTAAAGCTAAAGGTTTTAAGTTTTCCCCTTCATATATCAAAGCATCTAATGATTTGTTTTGGGTGTTATACTTGTCAAAAATAAGCTGTGCAGACTCATCTATATTTTCAAAAGCATAATGCCACCCTTTAAGTGTCGCAGTCATAAAATTTTGTGCAAGATCTGGACGATTTTGAATTATTTTGGCATTGGTTATAAGGATATCATTATAAAAATCAAATCCATAATCTTTTGGGTCAAATACGATAGGGTCTCCACCCATTTGTTTGAGTATATACGGTTCATTGGAGATATAAGAAGCGATAAGATCAGTTTTCCCATCAAGAAGATCTTTTACATTAAAAGTGGGATTAATAATATTGAGCTTTTTAAAATCAACCCCTTGAGAATACATCATAGAAACAAGGGAAGCATCACTATTGAGATCCCCTGTTGACATCAGTGTTTTGTTTTGAAAATCACGAATAGTTCTAATCCCTGAGCTTTTATCTGCTAGAAGCACTAAAGGGGAGGATTGAAAAATAGCCCCTAAAAATCGAATATGCTCCACCGTGTCATTGTTGATAAAAGAGGTGGGTCTAGCTACTGCAAAAGTAGCATTACCTTTCACCACCTCCTTTATCATATCTACACCCTCAGACCACTCTTTTAGCTCAACATCTAGCCCTAACTCATCATAAAAGCCCTTCTCTTTTGCCATAATATATCCAGCAAATTGAAATTGATACTTCCACTGAAACTGCAATGAAACTTTTTCATTGGCAAATGAAAAATGAAAGCCTCCAAGGAAGACTACAAATAAAAAGGTAATAAATATTTTTTTTATCATGAGTTAATTATATCTTTATCTAAATAAAAGAACAATCTAAGAAATTAAAATTTGTAACCTTGTAGTAACTTACAATTAACTTCATATACAGTACAATACGCACATGAAAAGAAAAAGAATATTTATAACCAATGATGATGGTTTTGAAGCCAAAGGGATTTTAAAGCTTATTGAGGCGTTAAAACCTTTGGCTGATCTGACTATTGTAGCTCCTGCAAGTGAAAAGTCTGCATGTGCTCATGGGATGACCTTAACAAGACCTATGAAACTTTTAAGTGTGGATGATGATTATTATAAAATGGATGATGGGACCCCTACAGATTGTGTTTTTATAGGGCTTAATAACCTTTTTGATGAGGGGGACAAACCTGATCTGGTCATTAGTGGGATCAATGTGGGTTCCAATATGGGGGAAGATGTAACCTACTCAGGAACAGTAGCTGGGGCTATGGAAGCGGTACTTCAAGGGGTTCCAGGGATCGCTATTTCGCAAGTTTTTCGAGATATCAATGGAGTCAACAAAGACACATGGGACTATGAACTAGCTTGTAAAACTATCCATGATATTGCAAAAAAGATCTTCGATGGAACTTTTCCTCTTGAGCCAAGAAAACTTTTAAATATCAATATTCCACACTGTAGTATTGATGAGTGCAAAGGGATCAAAATAACGAATCTTGCAATAAGAGAGTATGGAAATGATTCCCATAGATATGTAAGTCCAAGGGGGGAAGAGACCTACTGGATAGGTTTGCACCCACTCATTTGGGAAAAAAGAGACAAAAATATCTTATGCGATTGTGATGTGGTGATGGAAAATTATGTTTCAATCACCCCAATACAGCTTGATCTTACAAGCTATAACGATATAGAAAATTTAGAACAATGGATACAACAATGATACCCTTTCAAAAAGAGTTACAAAAAGATATTAACAAACTCGTAGGAACTTTAAAAGATGATGAGCAATTAGAAGAGGTGCTTAAAAGACGCCTTACAAAAAAAGAGTTTCGATACTATAAACTCAAAATTAAAAATGCCAATGAAGAGATGATGAAAAATGAACTTTTGTGTGATAATGAGCGTTTAGAAGCTATAAAAAAGCAAACCATACTCAAACTCAACCAAGAAAAAATAAAAAAAGAGCTTGTGGAATAGCTATGTATCCGTTTGTCATTTTTACGGTAACTATTTTTCTACTTTTTACAGGGTGTAGTGTAAAATATGAGCACAAACCACATATCTCCCAAGCTAACCTTCAAGAGGTATCATGGGAACAGCTCCCAAATTTTGAACAAGACAATCTTTTAAAAGCTCTTGCGGTATTTCAAAAAGGGTGTACGCGAGCTCAAAACTTTGAAAACCTACAAAAAACTTGTGAAGATGCCCTTGAAAGTTCATCCCCTCAAGAGTTTTTCAAATCAAACTTTACTCCATATCTACTCTTAGGGAATGATGGAGAGAAAGAGGGGCTGATCACTGGATACTATGAGCCAATTTTAAAAGGGAGCTTAACAAAAAGTGAAAAATACCCCTATCCTATTTATCAAAAACCACACGATATCGTTACTATTGATCTTAGTGATCAGTATGAGGAGCTAGCAGAGTATAGACTAAGAGGAAGGGTTATCGGCAATCGTGTCATCCCCTACTCTTCAAGAGAACAAATAGAAAATAGTGAAGATGATGCTCTTGTTCCTATATGTTTTGTAGAGGATAAAGTGGAACGATTTTTTATGCAAATTCAAGGGAGTGGAAAAGTAAAACTAGAAGATGGTACAATACTCAATGTAGGATATGCAGAACAAAATGGTTGGCCATACTATGCAATAGGGAGAAAACTTATTGAGGATGGTCACATCCCCCAAGAAGATATCTCCTTACAATCAATAAAAGGGTGGCTTGAGCAAAATCCAAAGAGGGTTGATGAGATTTTAAACCTCAATCAAAGCTATATCTTTTTCCAAAAAAGTGAAAAAGGGGCTACAGGAAGTTTGGGTGTAGAGCTTGTAGCGAATCGAAACTTAGCAGTTGATAGGAAGTATATCCCTTTGGGTTTTCCTGTATTTATCGACACCACAAACCCACTGGATAACACTCCGATCCAGCAGCTTATGGTAGCAGCGGATACAGGAGGTGCCATTAAAGGGGAGATTCGAGCTGATTTTTTCTTTGGAACAGGAGAAGTTGCAAAAGAGCTTGCAGGAAAAATGAAACAAAAAGGGAAACTATTTATACTTATCCCAAACATTATAAAGGATATACCAAATGCACATAACCAATAAGATATCAAATGTTTTTCACAAAATCGCTTGTTATAAATTTCCAAGTTTAGTCCAAACATTTATCAACAAAAGCTATGTGAAGCTACTAGGTCTTGATATGAGTGAGTTTAAAGATCCAAGTCATTATGAAACTTTAAATGATCTTTTTACTAGAGCTTTGATTGTCAAACGAAGTGTTGATCACTCTTTAGATAATTTTATTTGTCCTACTGATAGTTTTGTCACTGGATGTGGAGATATAAAAGAGCAAACAGCACTGCAAATCAAAGGGATGGAATATAGCCTCAAAGAGCTTTTAACTGATGAGATCTCTTTTGATAATTTTGAGAAAATCAAAAATGGAAAATATCTCAATCTTTACTTAAGCCCAAAAGATTACCATAGATATCACAACCCTTACAACTGTCATATAACCAAACTGATCCATATACCAGGGAAGCTTTATCCTGTAAATTTTTCTTATCTCAATAAAAAACAAAACCTATTTATAGAAAATGAACGAGTAATTGTAGAGTGTAAGACCACTGATGAAAAGCTTTTTTATATGGTATTTGTAGGAGCTTTAAATGTAGGAAAAATGGTATTTCATTTTGAGCCACAAGTAGAAACCAACACCAGTGATATGATCTACCCTAAAGTATACACTTATGACAACCTTTATATCCAAAAAGGGGAGGAGCTAGGATACTTCAAGATGGGTTCTACTGTTCTACTTTTTTGGGAAAAAGAGCTTGTAGAGCTTGAAAATATTATCAATACAAAAGTACGATTTACCGATACTATTGCAACAGTGGTTTAAAGAAGTAAACCACTGCCAATAACATTGTAAGAGATATTCTCCACATCATCATCAAGTTTTACTCCACCAATGAGTCCTACTGGGTGAATTGACATTTTTGCAAGATAGCTAGCTTTTTCCCCTACTCTTGAAGATACATCTTTTGTAGTGGTATTCCGATATGCTCCAAGCCCTATATAATCAAGCTCAAATCTATTGGCTTGTAAAATCTCTTTTTCGTTATGAGTAGAAAGCCCTACTATTTTATTTTGATTGGTTTTTTTAATAAATTGTATACTGTTTTCTTGTGATAGCTTGAGTTCTGAACACAGTTCATCCAAATCCTCTTGCCCTATATGTAAGCCATCTGCTAGCTTTAAAAGCTCTAAACTATCATTTATAATGATTGGGATATCTGTAAGTGACTTGAGCAAAGTGATATTTTGCTTTTGTATCTCTATAGTGTTTTGTTTATCTCGATATTGAATATAAACAATATCAAAATTTGAGATTTTTTCTATATATGCTTGAATTGTATAGTTGTATTTTGTTAAAAGTTCAAAGTCGCAAAGTGCATAGATAGGTTTACTATGCGACATTTTCTTTATAAAACAGATCCAATAGATCATGGAGTGTTTTTTTCATTGAGTTTCGCTCAACGACCATATCGATACTTCCATGCTCTAGTAGAAATTCCGCTTTTTGGAACCCTTCAGGAAGATCTTTCCCAATAGTTTGTTTAATCACTCGTGCTCCTGCAAACCCTATAAGAGCTCCAGGTTCTGCCATAATGATATCTCCTAAAAATGCAAAAGATGCACTTACCCCACCAAAAGTAGGATCAGTAAGAATAGAGATATATGGTAGCCCCTCTTGATCAAGTTTTCGTAAAGCTGCACTTGTTTTTGCCATCTGCATAAGACTATAAGTTGATTCTTGCATCCGTGCTCCACCTGAAGCACTCACAATAATCACCCCTTGCCTTTTCTCAATAGCTCGGTTACACGCTCGAACAATCTTTTCACCCTCAACAGACCCTAAAGAGCCCCCTAAAAAGGCAAAATCAAAAACTACAAGCTGTACTGGAATACCATCTATAGTACACTCCCCACTTACAACTGAAGAGGTTTTTCCAGTTTTTTTCAAAGCCTCTTCAAGTCTTTTTTGGTAAGACTTGCTATCTACGAAACTTAAAGGGTCTGTTGGGTGCAACTCTTGATCAAACTCTACAAAAGAGCCCTCATCACAAATAAGATCGATCCGCTTTTTCGCACCGATTCTCATATGAAAGTTACATTTTGGACATATATGGTTGATATTTTCAACCTCTTTAAAAAACATCAAAGACTCGCAAGAGGGACACTTCACCCAATGGCTTTGTGTCTCTATCGCTTGTTGTTGCTCATCCTCTTTGCTTTTTACTAAATATTCCGATTTTATCTTTTTAAAAAATTGTTTTATATCCATAAAATAATAACCTTCAAATTAAATTTTGCTATTTTATCCTAATTTTTGAAATAATTCAATATCATCAAGTTTTTCCCAAGGATAATCGCTCTGTCCCACTTGTCCTCTAGCTGCTACATCTGCATATAAAAAGGTCTCGCTACTTGGTTTATCAAGATCAAATTTCTTTGTGATCCAGTTTGGAGTCAATGGGAAATTTTCCTCAACAAATTGTGAAAGCTTGTCATCATTGAGCTTTGTGTAGGTTCCATAGGTATCAACTGCCACTGATGTTGGTTTTGCTACTCCAATTGCGTACGATAACTGTACCACACACTTTGTAGCAAGACCAGATGCCACTATATGTTTTGCTAAATATCTTGCTGCATACAGTCCACTTCGATCAACTTTTGTATAATCTTTACTCGACTGAGCTCCACCACCAATAGGGGAGTATCCACCAAAACTATCAACAATCAGTTTTCTTCCAGTCAATCCACTATCGTGTAAAGATGAGTGTGATACATATTTTCCAGTTGGGTTGATATGGATGATACATTCATCTTTATTGTATAATTCACTTGGTAATCCAGTCTCATCAATAAGTCCTTGGATCAAAGCTCGAACTGTCGTGATATCCATAGATGCAACACAAGGTGCAGATACAACTATAGTATCTATTTTTTGAGGTTTTGAGTTTTCAAAGTTCTCTTTACACCCATAGTCTATTGTCACTTGTGTTTTGATATCCACACCTAATTGATGAGGATTTTTTAGTGCATAGTCATACACCTTTTCCATGAGCATTCTTGCATAGGTGATTGCACTTGGCATAAAGTTTTCAGTCTCACAATCAGCATACCCAAACATGATCCCCTGATCTCCAGCCCCTGTTTCACCATCTTCTTGGTCAACCCCTTGGTTGATATCTGGCGATTGTCTATTAAGAAGTACTTGTACATCTACATTGTGAGGTTTTAAGCACTCCTCATCGGTAAAATATTCATTGTCATGGTATCCTATTTTTTCTAGTGCATCGATAGCAAGTTGTTTATAGTCTTCAACCGTCATTTTAGTATGCGTTGTAACCTCACCACCTATAACCACATGTTTTCCAGCGACAAATACCTCACTTGCAACCCTTGATTTTGGATCACCTATAATAAGTTTGTCCACTATACTATCTGCGATAATATCCGCACATTTGTCTGGGTGCCCTGGGCTTACCACCTCACTAGTAAAAAGATAATGATCTTTAGCGTGTTGTTTGTTTTCCATTTTTGTTTTCCATCCTTTGTTTTCCACAGGCTAAACCTGATTTGTTGTCCATTCTTTGTTGTCCATTTTTGTTTTCCATTAATCTTCAGAAGATTTTGAAAAGTAAAAATTTAAAATTAAAGTATGTATTTTACGAGTATAAAATATCGTAAAAGTTTTGAATTTTAGCGAAACATAACTGTGGTTTTGGTTATTTAAAAACTTAAAAGTCACTGATTTTGCTACCTCGTGGCATATCCACATCATTTCCTAGTCGTACACTGATCTCCATAGATAAAAAAGTTGTACCACAAACCTCACGATCTCAAAAAAACTCAAGCATATAATGATCAGTTGGTTTTTGTTTTGATAAAATCATCACTCTTAATTCAAATTCTAAAGGGCTAATGGCACATATTGTACTATCTCTCGGCACTGAGTTCCTCTACATTTGATTTTAATCTTCTCATAATGACAATGTTGCGGCATCAAAGCTTATGGTAAAAAGTTCTGGTCTGCTAAAGCAATTTATCCATGTTTCAATCTCTCCTCCGCTCGATATCTGCATGTAAGTAGCTGATCTCTTTGAGTTTCAGTGCACCCTCTAAAGCTAGTGGGAAAAATACATCTCGCCCTATAAAGAAAAACCCATGCCCATGGAGATATCTTTTGCTAAGTCTTCGGCACTTTTCATGAAGTGTATCTTCCACTTTAAGGCAGCTTGGTACTTCTCTTAATACCTGTATTTGTTTTTCTATTTCAGATTGTTCAATGCTATGTTTATACTTTGCAAAATATAAAGACAACATCCATAAAACAATAGTTTGGGTAGAAAATGCTTTGGTAGAAGCGACCCCTTTTTCTATTCCTGCTCGAGTTAGAATGGTAGCATCTGCTACTCGTGTCATAGAGCTATTGTCTACATTGCACACAGCGATACTTTTTAGACCTGCTTTTTTTGCCATCTTTAAAGCTTCTAGGGTATCTGCTGTTTCTCCACTTTGAGAAATAACGACAAACAAAGTATCCTCTTGTAAAAATGGCTCTTTGTATCGAAATTCACTCGCAATCTCTACACTACATCGAACTTTGGTAAGTCTCTCAAATAAGTATGATGCTGTAAGTCCTGCATGGTAGGATGTCCCACAAGCACATATTTTGATCTCATTGATCCCATCAATAATACTAGCATCCACCTCATCAAAGACAATACCACTATCAAGTATCCTCCCTATCATCGCATCGGTTGCTACATCATGTTGCTCATAGATCTCTTTTTCCATAAAAAATCGAAAGCCATCTTTTTGAGCGAACTGTTTTGATTGTGGTAAAGTACTCCAAGTAACCTCTTCACTAAATACTATATCCCCTTCTTTGGCATAGCCACTGACCCCATCTTCAAGATACACTACATCTTTCGCTAAGCCAATAAGTGGAGCATCTGAACTTGCAAACAATATCTCATCTTTATTTTCCCCTTTGGCAATAGCAAGAGGTGATCCATGCTTCATAAAAAAAATAGTATCTGGGAGTGATTTTGTAATGAGTAATATAGAATACGCCCCTTCAAGCCGTGCAATTGTTTTAGAAAAGGCATCTTTTTCATCATTGGATTGATTGAAGTAGTATTCAAAAAGGTGTACGATCACCTCTGTATCTGTTTGAGAAACAAACCTATGCCCTGCTTTTGCCAACTCC
Organism: Campylobacterales bacterium; assembly: GCA_018399655.1. Classification (GTDB taxonomy): domain Bacteria; phylum Campylobacterota; class Campylobacteria; order Campylobacterales; family Arcobacteraceae; genus JAIOSF01. The sequence goes on along the minus strand of JAGYNS010000038.1, from coordinate 1,647 downwards.
TCTTTAAGCTCTTTGTAGTTTTCAATGATCCCATTGTGAACCACATAAGAGTACTCTCCTAGATGTGGATGGGCGTTTAGCTCTGTAGGCTTTCCATGGGTTGCCCATCGTGTGTGACCGATCCCTATTGAAAAACACTCTTCATTGAGTGTACATTCATTGTGTCGTACTTTCTCTTCGAGATTTTTTATCTTTCCAACCGCTTTGTATATATCAAACTTTTGATCTTTTAATAGAGCAATACCTGCACTATCATATCCACGATACTCTAACTCTTTTAATCCATCTATTAATATTTTGCTTGTATTTTGTTTTCCAATGTATCCAACGATTCCACACATATCTATAACTCTTTTCTTTATAAAATTTGGATATTATACCCAAAAAAGAATTAATAGGTAGAAAATGGATTGGAAAACTATCATAGAGCAAGAGCAACAAAAAGAGTATTATAAAGAGTTACAAAATTTTATAGAAACTCAGTATAAAACAACTATAGTGTATCCAAAAAAAGAGAATATTTTTAAAGCTTTTGAACTTTGCGATTATGAAAATCTCAAAGTGGTGGTTTTGGGGCAAGACCCATACCACCAACCAAATCAGGCTCAAGGGTTGGCATTTTCTACTCCTAAAAATATCCCCAATCCCCCATCAATGAAAAATATTCTTAAAGAGATCCATAGTGATATGGGAGATTGTGAGTGTTTGGATGGAGACTTAACATCGTGGGCAACTCAAGGGGTCTTACTCATAAATACTGTTTTAACTGTAGAGGATAGCAAACCAAAATCTCATGAAAACAAAGGGTGGGAAGTTTTCACAGACAATATTATCAAGCATATTTGTGAGCATAAAGAGGGGATTGTTTTTTTACTTTGGGGAGCTCCAGCTATAAAAAAAACAAAACTGATCGATACAAAAAAACACTATATCCTCACAGCTCCACACCCAAGTCCTCTTTCAGCCTATAGAGGTTTTTTTGGATCTAAACACTTTTCAAAAACCAATGAGATACTTAAAAGCTTAGATAAAGAGCCGATTGTATGGTAAGCTATTATACTATTATTGATCTGCTTTTTGTGGCACTTATTGCTTTTGGGATCTATTATAACTACACCCATAAATCCTATACCAAAACTTTTGAGTATTTTAAAATATTTTTGATGATCACCTTTGCTGCAAAGCTCTCAAATAGTACTGCAATACTTTTACAAAAGCTTTATATCACCAAAGCTGATACCTATACCACTTTGATACTTATAGCTTTTGTAGTAAACTTTTTAGTCTTTTATTTTGGATATAAATCACTTTTAAAACTCACTCCAAATTTTATAAATAATGAAAAAATCAAGCGTTTTCTAGCGAAGATTTTTACCGTGATTGAGGTGCTAGTGATTAGCACTTTTAGCTTGTATATTGTGATGCAGATATATTTAGCAAAAATTTATATCTATCCAGTAGCGAAGCAAACCTACCTCTATCCAAAAATAGAGAAGTTTTACAATAGCTTTTTAAATGATGATTTTGTCAGAATGGTGATGGGTTCAGATACAGGAACCAACCACAAGGAGGTGCTTTTTAAAAGCTTTAAGAATGCTTTTTAAGGTACCTCATCTTTATCTAGCAACCTCAAGATGGATATCTCCA
>JAGYNS010000037.1 GCA_018399655.1 Campylobacterales bacterium | reverse complement strand
AGTGATGGGAAAACTAGGAAAGCCTTCACTCGTTCAATGGACAAGTACCAATCAGATACAAAACGATAAACCTACAAAGTTTATTAGAAAAAACAGTTTGATGTATATAGTTGCACTTGTGCTTATTTTAGGGATATTATTTGTAATGGGTGGAAAAAAAGAGTATCTATTGCTTAATATCAATAAAACAACTCAGCTGTACAAAGTAAAAGAAGATGGTGAAGTGGCAAACAACTTCTTACTTCTATTCCAAAATACACAAAATCAAACATACACTTATGATATGGAAGTGATAGGGGAATATGCAGGAAAAGTTGAGATCAAAAAATTTACACCTTTTAGTTTAAGTAAAAGCAGAAAAGTAAAAAAAGTGATTCAACTCTCTACAACAGAAAGATTAGTAGAGGATGCAAGAAAAGATACACCAATTACAGTTACTTTAAGAGCATTTGCTCAAGAAGATCCTGAAAAAATCAGTGTCATAAGGCAAGCAGTGTTTATCTACCCTAGGGCAGATAAACTCAAATAAGTTTTTAAAGAACTTAAATCAAATATATAGAACCTAAGTCTTAAATGGCTTAGGTTTTTTTATGGTATAATAAACACAATTTATAAATAAAAAAGGAAATAATAATGCCACTATTAGATAGTTTTAGAGTTGATCATACAAAGATGAAAGCACCAGCGGTTAGAGTAGCAAAACAGATGACAAGTAAAAGTGGAGATATCATCACAGTATTTGATATAAGAATCCACAAACCAAATGAAGATAAGATGACAGGAAAAGGGATCCACACATTAGAGCATCTTTTTGCTGGATTTATTCGAGAGCACTTAAATGGGGACGATGTAGAGATTATAGATTGTTCACCTATGGGATGTCGTACAGGATTTTATATGAGTTGTTTAGGAGCTCCTAGTGAAAAGAAAGTAGCCAGTGCAACAAAAAAAGCGATGAAAGATGTTTTGCAAGTAAAGTCTGAAAAAGATATTCCAGAGCTAAACCTATACCAGTGTGGAACATATAAAATGCACTCTTTAAAATCAGCTCAAAAAACGGCAAAATATGTAGTCAAAAAAGGAGTTGGAGTCATGGACAACAAAGAGCTTTTTTTGACTGAAAAGAAGATGAAAAAATTAGGAATCTAAACAGTATGGATAAAGAGTTTTCACAGTTTTTAGAGCTTTTTGATAGCTCTCCAAATATTGCTATTTTGCATATTGACAATGGATTTGAAGATATGGCTGATTTTTTAAAGCAGTTTATCGATGAAAATCAAGGGGAGCTAAGCTTTAAAAACATAGAAGATATTGATATCAAACGACTCCGTTTAAAAGATAGAAACTTTGAGTATGCAGTTCTTAGCAATTGTTTAAATAGTTTTGAACCAAAAGAGCAGGAGCGATTTATCAATGGAGTGTATCATAGCTTGGAGAACTCTGCATTTATAATTGTTTTAGAGGATAGATCCAAAAGCGATCCTTTTTCAATGTGTGAACTTCTTGATAGGTGCAATTTTCGAGCAGTCAACAGTATTGATATCTTTGAAAAGTATAACTTAGTGATGGCAAAAAAACTTCATATGTGGGGAGCTGGACAATAAAGTTCGTACCTACACAAGATGGTTCAAACACCTTATATTCAAAAGAGTATAATCAGCACTATCATAGTTGCAAAGATGGGGCACTCAATGAATCACTCTTAAAGCATATTATCCCAGCATTGAGTTATCATCAAGGGAAAAAACAAATAGCTATTTTAGATATCTGTTTTGGGCTTGGGTACAACACTTTAGCAACACTATATTATATAAAAAAGCACAACTTAGATATCAAAATAGATATTTACTCCCCTGAGTTAGATTTAGATTTGATTCAATCTTTAGAACACTTTGCTTATCCAAAAGAGTTTCAAGAGTTTACCAATGTCATTGAAGCTTTGAGTCAAAACTTCTATTATGAAGATGAGAAGTTAAAGATTGAAATATTTCAAGGGGACGCTAGAGAGTATATTCAAAAACTCAAAAGAAAAATAGATATAGTCTATCAAGATCCATTTAGTAGTGAAGTGAATCAAATGCTTTGGACAGTGGAGTATTTTCATGATATAGAAAAACTTTTACATAGTGATGGGATCATTACCACTTATTCTATTGCCACCCCTGTTCGATTAAGTATGGCTCAAAATGGACTCAATATCTATGAGATACGACAATCTAAAAATAAAAAGAGTACAATAGCAATAAAAGAAAAAACCAACGATCCAAAATATACATATATAGATATGGAATTAAAAAAACAAAGAAATCCAAAAGCAAAAGCTTTATATGACAAAGGGGAATAGATGTTTGAAGAACAAAGAGTGGTAAAAGTATATCGAGTAACGGTGAAAAAAATTATAGAAAGATTACTCACATTGCAAGATATACAGCAAACAGACTTTCAAGAAGAGGTAAAAGAGCAGTTTGATGGGTATGACTATAAAGATGTTGAGGATCTTGCTGGATTTGAGCTATGGCCTGATATGAGCAGTGAGGGGGAGTATAAACTCAATATCAAAATAGATCATGAAGATGCCTATGAGTTTACTATTGATGTAAAAGTAGAAAATGGAAAAGTATCAGTTCTTAATGTACTTTAGTTGTTTGACTCTTCTACTGTTGGTTCAAGATAGTTTAGTTTTACTAAAATCTTCACAACCTCTTTAAAAACGGGAACTGCTGAGTGTGAAGCGTAGTAGTAGTACCAATTTTTTCCACGATTCACAGGATCTATTACAGTGACCCCTATAGTATATTTTTTTGATTTGTCATTGGTAAATCCAAAAAAACTACTGATATATTTTCTTTGATATCTTCCATCTTCCACCATTTGGGCAGTTCCTGTTTTGCCACCTATCTCTAGCCCTTCTATTTTTGCATTTTTCCCTGTCCCTTTTTCAATAGTATTGATAAGCATCTGTTTCATATAAGAGGTGGTTTGGGCAGATAAAAGCTGTTTCTCTTCATAGTTTGGATCTTTTCTTACAATATAGGGTGTGACGATTTTCCCCCCATTGTTAAATACACTGTATGCTTTAAGGATTTGGATAAAAGTGGTGGTGATCCCTTGCCCATAAGAGTCAGTTGCTTTAAAAATATTGTCCTCCCCTTTATCCTCTCCTGCTTTGTATTGATACAGCTTATGGATCACTCCCCTTTTTTCATAGGGAAGATCGATCCCTGTTTTAAATGAAAGACCAAAGTTTTTATAGCCATTGTAAAATTGCTCTGCACTTAAGCGGTTGGCAATCTTTAAAGTTCCAATATTACTTGAAAAGATGATGATATCTTCTAAAGTGATCCAATTCTTTTTAAATTGGTGGTCATCTTTGATGGTCCATCTTCCAACTTTATATCTCCCTTTTGGATATTCCCCTTTGGCATTTTTTTTCCCTTTGTTGTACGCTGAAAATATCTCATCTGTTTTTACATGCCCATGATCTAAAGCTAAAGATATAGCGATAGGTTTTACCACTGATCCTGGTTCAAAATTGTATTCAATCGCACTATTTGAAAGGTGGGCTATCTCATCTTGTTTGATATTGGCTGGATCATATCTATTTGAACTAGCCATAGCGATGATTTTTCCAGTTTCACTCTCCATCACTGAAGCGATTACCTCTTGAGCTTCTAGTTTTGTTTTGTATCTATCCAAAAGAAGCTCTATATTTTTTTGAAGCTTCAAAGGGATAGTGATCTGCATATCCTCCCCATCAATTCTTGGAATTATTTTAGAATCTTTATTGAAAATGATATAAGATAAGATATCTCTCTCCCCTTCTAAGACACCATCTTGGAAGTTATTGAGTCTTTCATCAAACTCTTTTTCAAGACCATTGACCCCTTGCACTCTTTGTTTCCCATTTTCTGAATTGAGAGTTCGTACAAAGCCTAGTACAGGGGTAAGGGTGTCTTTGTAAGTATAAACTCTCTCCTCCCCAGTTTCATAAATATTAAGCCCATGCAAATAGGTTCGACCCCCTAAGGTGATCGATTTAAAAATATCAAGTTTTCGAAGCTTAAACGCTAAAGATTGCAAAGCTCTTGCTGTTTTTTGATCAATGGTTCGTGAAAGGATCACATACCCATCTTTTGATTCGATCTTAGAAGATACTGCTTGTTCATCTACCCCACTATAGATAGAAAAAAGTTTTACAAAAAGCTTTTTTTTCTCTTTGACTAGAGACCTTGTATCAATAGAGGCAGAAAATATTTTTCGTGAGCTTGCTACTTCAAAGCCATCACTACTAAAAATATTGCCTCTGACTGCTAAATCTTTTTTGGTGGTCATTAAAGATGGAAGATCTCTATTGTCTTTAACCGTATTGGAAACAGAAAGGATTAAAATAACAAATGCCAAAAAGATCAATACAATAAGTATCAAAATTTTCTTCATCACTGGCAACTGTTGTTTTTTTAAAGACATTGTTAGGGGTACCCTTATTATTTTTGGTATTTATTTGGTACAATTCGTAAATGAATTCTATCAAAAATAAGATTAAAGCACTGAGTGATGCAAAGCAACCTGACTATATACTTTTTTATCTCAGTGCAACACTTATTATTATAGGGATAGTTTTTTCTTATTCTTTGTCTATTTATACTGTAGATTATTGGGACTACAACCAGTTCCATTTTTTTCTAAGACAATTTATTACTGGCGTTCTTTCTATTATTATTATGTGGACACTCGCTCAAATACGCCCAGAAAAACTGATCCCCTATGCAGGATGGTTTTTGTTTGGTTTTTTTTTGTTTTTGATGGTGATTATGCAGTTTTTACCAAGCTCTTTAGTGACAGAATCTGGAGGGGCAAAAAGGTGGATACGGCTCCCTGGAGTTTCACTCTCCCCTGTGGAGTTTTTCAAAATAGGGTTTATCTATTATCTAGCGTGGTCATTTCATCGAAAATTATTGGCTTTGGATAAGATTAGTTTTAAGCAGGAGCTAAAAGTATTAGCTCCATATGGGTTGGTATTTGGGGTTGCAGTTTTTTTAATCGCATTTTTGCAAAAAGATTTAGGGCAAGTGGTATTGTTAGCCACCATTCTTTTTGTGATGCTAATATTTGCTAATAGAAGTTGGAAACTTTTTGCTTCGATGATTGTTATTGCAGTGAGCGGTGTTTTAGCGTTAATTCTTTTATTCCCTCATAGAATCAATAGAGTACAAAGCTGGTGGAGTATGGTACAAGATAGTGTCCTTTCTATCATGCCCCAGTTTATAGCTACAAAATTGCGTATTGAGGAATTCCCTGAACCATATCAAGTGGGGCACTCACTCAATGCTATACACAATGGTGGCTTTACTGGAGTGGGGATTGGTAATGGTTCTTTGAAAATGGGGTTTTTAAGTGAGGTGCATACAGATTTTGTTTTAGCAGGGATTGCAGAAGAGACAGGTTTTATAGGGTTTTTGATCATTACTCTTATTTTATTTGGGGTGATTTTTCGAATCTTTCGTACAAGCAGACGAGTAAAAAACTCAAAGTACCATCTTTTTAGTTTAGGGATAGGGCTGATGATAGTGGTTGCTTTTTTGATCAACTCTTATGGAGTAACTGGAATCATCCCAATTAAAGGGATAGCAGTACCATTTTTAAGTTATGGGGGAAGCTCTATATTATCTGTTGCTATTGCTATTGGATTGGTGTTATCAATTAGTAGAGATGTTCCAAAAGAAAAAGTTGCATTAGAAGCTAAAGAGTGATATTTTCCAAATACTCCAACTCTTCACCCGCAAAGATAATTGCATCGATACAATACGCCACATCAAGTTTTTTGATTTGAAGGTAGTAGTTGATACTACGATTGAGTCTTGAGAGTTTTGTAGGGGTGATATTGTAAACTGCTTCAAAGCTTTCACCACTTTTTACCTCTACAAAGTGGTAGATATCATTTTTTTTAGCAATAATATCAATTTCCCCTATTTTTTTGGCATAAAAATTTTGCTCTACAATAGTAAAACTATTCTCTTTTAAAAACTCTATCGCTTTTTGTTCAAAATAGTTTCCAATAGTTTTAGTGGGAGTTTTAGTCTGCATTAGATAAAATAGTACCCTAAAATTATAAAAGGAACTTGATGGAACTTGGATTTTTGCTTAAAAAGCTTATAAGTATTTTTATACAACCGATGAGTGTAGCTTTTATTGTACTTTTTATAGGTTTGATATTGCTTTATAAAGGGAAAATAAAATTTTCAAAACAAGCTCTTTCGTTGGGATTTGTTGTTTTACTGTTTTTCTCTTACAATCCAGTATCAAATAGTTTAATAAAAAGTTTGGAGAATCAATACCCAAAACTAGAAAAACTCCCCACAGATGTAGAACATATCCTTTTGCTTGGTGGTGATTTAGAAAAAAGAGGGTGGGAAGCTCTAAGACTTTATCATAAAAATAAAGAGCTAAAAATAATTACTTCAGGGTATGAGGGGAGATACGATATCCCAGAAGCGATACGAACTGCAAATGTTTTCATAGATATCGGAATCCCTAAGAGTAATATTATTACCCATCCAAAAGTAAAAGATACCAAAGAGGAAGCGATAAAGATAAAAGAGCTTTTAGAAGATAAGCCTTTTATCCTTGTAACTGCTGCATATCATATGCCACGAGCTATGGCACTGTTTGAAAAAGAGGGAACCAATCCTATTGCCGCTACTGCATCTATAAAAAATAGAGATTTAGATTTTTTTTCATTTCCTAGTGTTGATAATCTTTACAATAGCCAAATAGCATTGCATGAATATGTAGGGTTTTTATGGGCAAAGCTTCGAGGGCAGATATGATAAAAAGTGTCAATACCCAGTTTTGTGAACACGCAAATGAGTATAACTCTTATAATATTATCCAGCAAATTGTCTCCAAAGCTTTGGTGCGTGAGTTGGAGTTTGAACCCAAAAGGATACTTGAACTCGGCTGTGGCTCTGGACAGGTTTTCAAAAATATTAGCTTTCCTTTTGAATACTACAAGGCGATAGATTTTTCCCAATCTATGTGTGATAACCACCCGAAAAAGGAAAATCTTGAGGTGGTGTGTCTTGATTTTGATAGTGAGGCGTTTGAGAAAAATATCCAAAATGAGCAGTATGATATAGTGCTATCGTCATCTGCACTACAGTGGTCAAAAAATCTTACAAAAATAATCCATACTTTAAGTCAGATATCCTCAAAGATAAGTTTTGTACTTTTTACGGCAAGTACTTTTCAAACCCTTTTTGAAATTACAGGGAAAAAATCGCCCATTTTAGACAGCCAAACTATACAAAAAGCGTGTAGTAGTTTTTATGATTGCCAGTTTGAGGTGTTAAACTATAAGCTTGAGTTTGATGAGAAAAAAAAGATGTTTGATTATATCAAAAACTCAGGAGTAGGTGGAGGGAACAGCACCCTGTCATTTAAAGAAGCGAAAAAACTTTATCAGCAGTATCCACACAACTATTTAGAGTTTGAGGTGATTTTTATAAAAGGGGAAAGGTTTTGTTAGTGCATATCTGTTGTAGTGTTGATAGTCACTACTTTTTACAATGCTTACAAAAAGAGTACCCACAAGAAAAGCTAGTAGGCTTTTTTTATGACCCAAATATCCATCCATATAGTGAGTATAGACTTCGATATCTTGATGTACAGTATAGTTGTGAAAAGCTTGGAATTGAACTACTTGAGGGGGAGTATGATCTTGAAAATTGGCTCCATCTTACCAAAGGGCTTGAAAATGAGCCCGAAAAAGGGGACCGCTGTACGGTATGTTTTGATAACCGCTTAGAGGTAAGTGTTCAAAAAGCAATAGAGTTAGGGCATTCAAGTTTTACCACTACACTTCTTATAAGTCCAAAAAAATCTCAAGAGAAACTTCAAATAATTGGGGAAGAACTAGCACAAAAATATCAGTGTGAGTTTATTTTCAAAGATTATAGAAGTGGGCAAGGGATCCAAAATCAAGCACAAGAGGTAAAACAAAACAATCTCTATCGACAAAACTATTGTGGATGTTTGTATGCCCTTGGGGTTCAACGAAAGCAGCAAGAGAAGTTCGCAGATGAGCTAAGTAGTCCAATAGGGCGGCAAATACTCCCAGCTTCTATTGAAGCACGCCATGAGCTGTATAAAAATAGAGATACAAACTCTACACTTATCAAAGAGCGTTTTTTAAACTATCGGTTGCTTCAAGGAAAAGTGATAGAAAACAAGCAAGTGATCCCATCATATTTTTTATGCTACTCAACATTGCGAAACAATACGACAAATGGACGGGTTGAAAAAATAGTAAATAATATAGCGTATCTCAATCGTGATGAGGTAAAGATCATCACTTTAGAGTATTTCAATCAACTTTTACAAACAAAGTACCAAAATATTTATCAACTTATTTATGATCCTCCTAGATTTGAAAAAGAGCTAGAGTTACGACAAAAACTCTTAGACAGCTTTTATGATTTAAGCGTTGTGGTTGTATTAAAAGAGATACCAAAAGGGAAAATTACGATCCAATTAGAGGTAAAAGTGTATGAAGATATCAAAGAAAAGTTGATATGATACTTTAGTGTTGCCCTTTAATAAAGCTTATTTTAAGAGTAATTTAAGTAATATTCCAAACTAAATTTTTTACATAAGGGAATGATAACTATGGCAAACCATAAATCAGCTGCAAAAAGAGCAAAACAGACTATAGTTAAAACTGAAAGAAATAGATTCTTCAAAGCAAGAATCAAAAACATTACAAAGTCAGTTTTAAGTGCAGTAGAAGCAAACGACAAAGACGCTGCAACAAGTGCAATGAAAGACGCAAATAAATATATTCACCACTGTGTGAGTAAAAACATCCTTAAAAAGGGAACTGCTGCAAGAAAAGTAAGCAGATTACAACAAAAAGTAAACGCTTTATAGTATTTTTAAGCTACAAACTATTTAAATAGACCTCTATTTAAATAGTCACTTTTCTTTTTCAAAATTCAATTTTAGGTTATACACAATGTTACAAGAGAAACTACAAAGATTTATCGATAGATATGAAGAGATTAATGATCTTTTAAGCTCACCAGAAGTTTTAAATGATATAAAAAAGATGACGGAGCTTTCAAAAGAGCAATCAGGTATTGCAAAGATTGTTGATGCTGCCCATGAGTATAATCAGATCTTAGATGATATTGAAGAAAATCAAGAACTAGCCTATGATGATGAGCTAGGGGAACTTGCAAAAGAGGAGCTTCGGGAGCTTGAAAAAAGAAAGCCAGAGCTTGAACAAGAGATAAAACTACTCCTTTTGCCAAAAGATCCAAATGATGATAAAAATATCTATATAGAGCTTCGAGCAGGAACAGGTGGAGATGAAGCGGCACTTTTTGTATCAGATCTTTTTCGTACCTATTTAAAATATGCGGAAAACCAAGGATGGAAAACTGAGATTATGAACTCAAGTGAATCTGAAGCAGGTGGATACAAAGAGGTTGTTTTACTGGTTAAAGGGGAAAGTGTTTATTCTAAGATGAAATTTGAATCAGGAGTTCACAGAGTACAAAGGGTTCCAGCAACAGAATCTCAAGGGAGAGTTCACACAAGTGCAATTACTGTTGCCGTTATTCCTGAAGTGGATGATATAGAAGTTCACATAGACCCAAATGATCTAAAAATTGATGTGATGAGAAGTAGTGGATGTGGTGGACAATCGGTCAATACAACTGATAGTGCTGTACGGATCACACACTTGCCATCTGGAATAGTTGTAACCAACCAAGATCAAAAATCACAACACAAAAATAAAGAAAAAGCGATGAAAGTCTTAAAAGCGCGTCTTTATGATATGCAAGAGCAAGAGCGACTTGAAAAAGAGGGTGCCAATAGAAAAGAGCAAGTAGGAACTGGAGATAGAAGTGGAAGAATTCGAACCTATAACTATCCACAAGGTCGTATTAGTGACCACCGAATCAACCTTACTCTTTATAGACTTGACCCAATTATGAATGATGGATTGCTTGATGAGATTATTGATCCTTTGATCACTGATCATCAAGTAAAACTTATGGAAGCTGCTGGTGTATAACCACTAAATAAATTAAACTTAGGAAAAAACCATGGAAAAAATAATAGATATTATCGATTCAATTGCATATGAAAAAGGCTTAAAGATCTCAGATGTGGAGGAGGCTTTAAAAGAGTCTTTGATCAAAACTGCACAAAAGATGCAAGATGATTCTCTGACCTATCAAGCAGAGATAGATAGAGCCAATAAAGAGCTAAAGCTTTCTCAAAAAATAGAAGTGGTTGAAACAGATGATCCAAGGCTTACTGGAGAGGTAAAAGCGGAGCAAACCACTCGAGAAAAAGAGAAAGGGTTTGAACCAAAAACAATCAATCCAGAAAATTTTATCACCATAGATGAAGCAAAACAGATCGATCCAGATTTGGAAATTGGGGATTTTTTAAACTATGACCTAGAGTTTGAATCGATGGGAAGAAACGCAGCTACAATTCTTTTTAGCAACCTTGAATATCGCCTTCAAAGATTTATAGAAGATAATCTTTACAATAAATATAATGATCAAGTGGGAGATACTATTACAAGTATGGTTACACGAGTGGATAGCAATGACAACACCTTTATCGAAATAGGGGAAGTAAAAGGGATACTTCCACGAAAAAATAGGATCAAAGGGGAAGTTTTTAGAGTTGGAGATTCCTTAAAAGCAGTGATTAAAAGTGTAAAAATCGATAAGCAACACGGTCTTATCGTAGAGGTCTCACGAACCAGCCCAAAATTTCTTGAGTCTCTTTTAGCTTTGGAAGTGCCTGAGCTTAAAGATGAGAAAATAGTGATAGAAAACAGTGCAAGAATCCCAGGAAGTAGAGCGAAAATAGCACTTTCTACCACTGAGCCAAATATTGACCCAATAGGGGCAATTGTAGGGGTAAAAGGGGTGCGAATAAACGCCGTAAGTGATCAGCTCAATGGAGAAAATATCGACTGTATTGAATATACTCCTATAAAAGAGATGTTTGTAAGTAGAGCATTAAGTCCAGCAGTAGTTAAAAGTGTCAAAATTGAAGCAGGTGCTGGGGAAAATGGAAAAGATAAAGCAATAGTAACCATCACTGAAGATCAAAAAAGTAGAGCAATTGGGAAAGTTGGTTTAAATATAAGACTTGCTTCGATGCTTACAAAATGTGAAATCGAGCTCAATGTTATTGAGGGTGAAACCACATCAAATGAAGAGCAAAATGGACAAAATGAAAACAAAACAACTGATACTTCAGGATTAGAGGCACTTTTTAATTAGTATGGAAAACTCATTGACCCTTTTTGATAGTATAAAAAAACAAAAACTACCCTTTGTGCCAATGGAAGAGGGAAAAGTAAGTGTCTATGTATGTGGACCTACTGTGTATGATGATGCCCATTTAGGACATGCAAGAAGTGCTATTGTGTTTGATCTATTGCATCGAGTTTTAAAAGCCAATGGCTATGAGGTGACTTTTGTAAAAAACTTTACCGATATAGATGATAAGATCATAAAAAAAATAGCTCAAAGTGGGAAATCTTTAGAAGAGATTACTACACACTATATCCAAGCATATCAAGATGAGATGAAAGCTCTTCATATTCTTCCAAATACCCTTGAGCCAAAAGCGACACAAAATATTGATGCGATGAAACAGATGATAGAAAAACTTCTTGAGAAAAATATCGCATATATCATAGAGGATGGAGTGTACCTTGATACTTCCAAAGATCATGAGTATGGAACACTTTCAAAAAAAGTAGATGATCAACACTCCCAATCAAGAGTAGAACAAAAACTTGAGAAAAAAGATCAAAAAGATTTTGCACTATGGAAGTTTTGCTCTACTGATGAGATAGGATTTGAAGCCCCATTCGGTTTTGGTCGACCGGGTTGGCATCTTGAGTGTAGTGCGATGATCGAAAAACATTTAGCAAAAGATGGATTGTCATATGCTGTGGATATCCATGGAGGCGGGGCTGATCTTCTTTTCCCACACCATGAAAATGAAGCTTCCCAAACACGATGTTGCACCTCTCATGAGCTTGCAAAATATTGGCTACACAATGGTTTTGTCAATATAGATGGACAAAAGATGTCAAAATCTTTGGGCAATAGCTTTTTTTTGAAAGATTGTTTGACAAAATATAATGGGGAAGTGGTACGGTTTTATATGCTAAGTACTTATTATAGAGGTGATATATCGTTCAATGAAACTGATCTGATCGCTTCTAAAAAAAGACTTGATAAGTTATACAGGCTTAAAAAAAGAGTCTATGGGGTAGGATCAGGAAATATCAATAGTGAACTACAAGAAAAGATACTAGGATCTTTGAATGACGATCTGAATACCTCAAAAGCATTTGCAGCCCTTGATGAGTATATCTCAAATCTCAATGAAAAACTCAATATAAATCCAAAAGATAAAAATCTCAAAAAACAAGTAGTGGCAACTATAGAGTATCTAGCAGAGATTTTAGGGGTAGGCTCCCAAGATAGTTTTGAATATTTTCAGTTTGGTATAGATGAGAATTTGAAAAATAAAATAGAAGATCTCATAGCTCAAAGGGCTGAAGCAAAAAAAGAGAAAAATTTTGAAAAAAGTGATGCTATAAGAGATCAATTAAGCTCTTTAGGAGTATCTATTATGGATACACCGCAAGGAACTGTTTGGGAAAAATCAAATAGTTAAAAAAATGGTTTAAGTTACCAAATCTTGTATCTGAACATAACTATTCAAGATCACATCGTTGATATAGTATACATCATCACAGTTTTGATCCACAAAAACAGACTCTTTCCAATCAACCAAATCTTGTAAAGTAGTCACAATAAGTCTTGAGACCATCACGCGATTAGTAGGGTTGTCACAGTGCAACTCTCGTAAAAGCACAACGATAGCATAAACTACTTTGCTTAGTTCATCAAACTCCTCAAAGGTATATAAAAAGCTATTGTATGTTTCTAGCATAAGGATAATATCTGGTAGTGCTGCTTCAAGGTCATTGTTATGCATAATATTCATCAACACTCGCTCTAAAGCAAATTCAAGTTCATCAAGCTCATCTGCATCGATCCCCCACCCTTCATATTTTTTTAAAAATAGCTTGGCACTTAAAGGT
>JAGYNS010000036.1 GCA_018399655.1 Campylobacterales bacterium | reverse complement strand
TTGGCTGATTCCGCTTCTTTTGGCATATTTTTTTAAAATATATTGGGGGATATATACTTTTGTGTGGACAAATCTTTTTGAAAGCTTTTTTAAGTATTTTTCATCTTTATTGACACAAAGGCGTGCAAATACAAAAGGGAGTTTATACTTTTTTTGCCACTGCTTTGCTAGGTCTATAAACTGCTCATCACTATTGTGAAACTTGTATAAAGCTTTATCCCCTATGATCACTTCCCCTTGGATATCTAAAACTTTTGCTAGGGCATTGGAGGTGTCTGATTGAAAATCTTTTTTATACTCTCCTGGTATTACGAGCACAGAATCAACAGCACCTTTTGCTACGATCCCCATATCAAGACATTTTTTGCATCTTCTTGAAGCTATAGAGCTTATCACCGCAGCATCAACTTCTCTTTTATGAAATTTTTTATTGATAGCTGCTGGATAGGATTTTTTGTACTCTATAGTTTGTTTCATCTGGGTGCTCAGATGCTTTTTGATAAAAATATGCAAAGGCAAAAGATTGATAAAGTCTATTTTGGCAAATATCATAACAAATAAAATCCTTAATGAAATTTGAGTATAATAACTAAAAAAGGATTTAGTTTTTATGAGAATCGATCTGCACAACCACACAACACTATGCAATCACGCATCTGGCACCATGGAGGAGTATATCAAAAAAGCAATAGAGCTAGGGGTTGATGTGTATGGTTTTAGTGAGCATGCCCCTATGAAAAATTTTGAGGATGGTTACCGACTTTTGTTGTGTGACAAAGAGCACTATGAAACCTCTGTATCGCTTTTGCAAGAAAAATATCACGATAAGATCAAGATACTATTAGGGTATGAGGTGGACTTTTTAGAGGGTGATTATATTTTGGAGCAGATTCGAGATACAAAGGTGGATTATCTTATAGGGAGTGTTCACTACTTGGATAAGTGGGGCTTTGACAATCCTGAGTACATAGGGGAATATGAAAAAAAAGATATCGATGAGATCTGGACACAATATTTTGATGCTATTGAAAAGATGGCTAGGTCCAATCTATTTCAAATAGTAGGACACCTTGATCTTATCAAAGTATTTGGGTTTTTGCCTAAAAAATCCTTCTCACACTACGCATCAAAAGCCCTTGAAGCGATTAAACAGTCTAATATGGCAGTAGAGATCAATGCAGCAGGGCTTAGAAAACCAATCAAAGAGCAGTACCCATCCAAAGAGCTTTTAGAGCTTTGTTTTACACTTGATATCCCAATTACTTTTAGTAGTGATGCCCATAGTGTAGAGCAAGTGGGCTTTGGATATGAACAAAGTAAAAAGCTAGCTTTAGAGGTTGGATTTACTCACTGTGTCTATTTTGAAAACAAAAAACCTATAAAGGTAAAAATTTAGTTTCCTTAAATATTTATTAATTTTGACATACTTATTATTTAAAAATCCCTTTATTTAAAGGGTTTTAGTTTTTTGTACTTAAGCATATTTTAAGTGTTATTCCATTACTATTGCACACTTAAAAAATAGTAGGAGTAAGATCAGTGTTTGAAAGTTTAACAGGTTCATTTAAAAATATTGTTGGAAAGATTCGACATAAAGACGATGCGAATGCTCTAAAAAAAGCATTAACTGAGCTTAAAAAATCACTCCTTCAATATGATGTACACCACAAAACAAGTAAAGACCTTATCAAACAAATTGAGCTAGAAACAAAAGCCAATGGTATAGGGCACGACTCATTTTTAAAAGCTTTACAAAACTCACTCACTGATATACTTACCACACAAGGAAACCAAGGATTTGTCTATAGCAATAGATCAAATCTTACTACTATACTGATGACAGGTCTTCAAGGAAGTGGTAAAACAACTACTACAGGAAAACTAGCAAATTACCTCAAAACACGAAACAAAAAAGTTTTAGTAGCAGCTGCTGACTTACAAAGATTAGCAGCAGTTGAGCAGCTCAAACAAATAGGTGCTCAAATTGAAGTGGATGTATACTTTGACGAAAATGAAACCGACCCTGTAAAGATTGCTAAAAATGCAAAGAAAAAAGCTGAATCTGAACTATATGATGTACTTTTTATAGATACAGCAGGTCGACTAGCTATTGATGATGCACTTATGGGTGAACTCAAAAAAGTCAAAGATGCCGTTGATCCTGATGAGATTTTTTATGTAGCGGATGCATTAACTGGACACGACGCTACAAAAACAGCCACTACTTTTAAAGAAAAAATCGGAATCGATGGGGTGATCTTGTCAAAATATGATGGAGATACCAAAGGTGGGGTAGCTATCTCTATTGCACATCAAGTTGAAGTGCCACTTCGATTTGTGGGTGTGGGTGAAAAGATGCCAGATATTGAGCCTTTTATCCCTGATAGAATCGTTTCGCGACTTATGGGGGCTGGAGATGTTGAAGGTCTTAGTGAAAGAGCTGCCGCTGTAATTGATGAGAAAAAAGCCAAAGAGGTTACCAAAAAGATCAAAAAAGGGGAATTTAACTTCAATGACTTTTTAGAGCAACTAGATATGATGAAAAAGCTAGGAAGTATGAAGTCTATTCTAGGGATGATCCCAGGTATGTCAGGGATGGCAAATCAGCTTAAAGATATGGACTTAGAAAGCTCTGGAGAGATTGTACGGATCAAAGCTTTGATTAGCTCTATGACTCCAAAAGAGAGAGAAACGCCAAGTATTTTGAATCTTTCTCGTAAAAAAAGATTAGCTCGTGGTGCTGGTCTTAGTGAAGTACAGGTCAATAAAATACTCAAGCAGTTTAAAAATGCTTCTAAAATGGCAAAAAAGATGTCAGGAAAAGGTGGCAAGGATATGCAAAAGATGCTTGCTCAAATGGGTGGACAAGGTGGCGGTGGAATGCCAGGACTGCCAAAATAAATTAAAAAAACTAAGTTAATGAGTTGATAGGTTATGTAACTTATGAACTCATTAACTTAAAATTAAACAAACAAAGGAATAACAATGACAGCAATTAGACTTACAAGAATGGGAAGAAACAAAAAGCCATTTTATAGAATCGTAGTAACAGATTCAAGAAAAAGAAGAGATTCAGGATGGATCGAATCAATAGGATACTACAACCCAGTAGTTGAGCCAAAAGTTTTAAAAATTGATGAAGAGAGACTTAACTATTGGTTAAGTGTTGGTGCTCAACCATCAGAAAAAGTTAAAAAACTTACTGCAAAAAAATAGTTATTAGAATATTACTATGATTAGCGACTTTGTATCCACTTATGCTAAAATGATTGTGAATCATCCTGATGATATTCAGGTAACCACAAAAGAGCTTGAAGAGAATTTCCATGAAGTAACTATAATTGCCAATGAAAATGATATTGGCAAACTTATAGGGAAAAATGGGAATATGATCAATGCTATAAAAACTATTTTAAATGGTTGTAAAGCAAAAGATGGGATATCCTATAAAGTACAGGTAGTTTCTCGTTAAAAAAGAGTGAATAGTTTTACTCTTTTAGAGAAACTAAGGGAACGCTTGTGAATCAAGGATTCACGCGTGAGCTTGGTGCGACCTAGCAAATTTCTAATTTGCGTATCAATCGTAGTGAACGAATGTGAAGTAGATTGTTGGGAGAAAGAATGTCAAATATAGATAAAATATTCGTAGCAAAACTAGGAAGGGCTATTGGGCTTAAAGGGTCACTCAAAATACATATAGACTCAGATTTTCCTGAACAATTCAAACCAAACACTACTCTTTATACTCAAAAAAATCAAACACTGATTATCGAATCATTTCAGCAAAAAAATTCAACTATAAAATTTGTAGATATAGATACTGTAGAAGATGCAAAAAAACTTACCAACAAATTGTTGTATGTATCAAAGCAGACCACTAAAGAGAACTGTGACCTGCAACAAAATGAGTATTTTTGGTTTGATATCATTGAGTGTGAGCTATTTGAAAACGATCAACTTTTAGGGAAAGTGGCTGATATACAAAGATTGCCATTGGCTGATTATTTGACTATAGATACTTCTAAAGAGCTTGTAGAGCAAAATTATCCCAAGCAGTTTTTAATCCCATATAATGATACTTATATCTTAGAGGTAAATATAGAAAACAAAACTATTCTAGGAACCTCTTGTAAAGATATATTGGAAGCTAGTTAAAAGAGATTACAATCAAAAATAAGGTATAATAAGCCTATTTAAACAATAGGATTTTTTATGGATACACTTACACTTCAAAGCCCTTTAGATATGCATCTACACTTAAGAGATGAACAGATGCTTCAACTTGTAGCACCACTTACTTCTCAAACATTTTCTGGAGCTATTATTATGCCCAATCTTGTTCCTCCTGTGGATACAAAAGAGGCTCTAATAGCCTACAAATCAAGAATCTTACAAGCTATAGACGATCACCAATTTGAACCTTTTATGACACTTTTTTTCAAAGAGTACTCAAAAGAGTTTTTAGAAAGTGTAAAAGATGAGATCACCGCTATAAAACTTTACCCTGCGGGGATCACTACAAATAGTGAAGGGGGAGTAGAATCAATTGATGTGATCTCCTTAGCTCCAACGCTCAATGCCATGAGTGAGCTTGGTATCCCTCTTTGTGTTCATGGAGAAACTAATGGTTTTGTGATGGACAGGGAAAAAGAGTTTATGAATATATACGATGCTCTAGCCTCAGAGTTTCCAGACCTAACTATCATCATGGAACATATCACCACAAAAGAAGCAGTAGATATGCTTGATCGTCATGATAACCTTTATGCAACGATTACACTTCATCACCTTTTAATCACTCTTGATGATGTAGCAGGAGGAATGTTACAACCTCATCTTTTTTGTAAACCAATTGCCAAAAGATATGAAGATCGAGATGCTCTTTTAGAAGTAGCACTCAATGCCCATCCAAAAGTGATGTTTGGAAGTGATAGTGCTCCACATCCTCAACATGCAAAAGAAGCGTGCGGATGTGCTGCTGGGGTTTTCACTGCACCCATTGCACTTCAAGTATTAGCTGAACTTTTTGAAAAGCATGATAAGCTTGAAAATCTTCAAAAATTTATCAGTGATAATGCCTGCGATATTTACAATATAAAACCTTTAAAAAAAGAGATCAAACTAAAAAAGTACCCTTTTGAGGTTCCTGCATATTATAAAAAAGGTGACCAACAAGTAGTTCCAATGTATGCAAATCAAACAATACAATGGAGTCTTATGTGATCTCTAGCTTGTTTGAAAAGGAGCATTCAAATAGCTCCTTTTTTAATGAACTTCTCAAAAAAGATAAAAATGAAAAATGGCTTCAAGAAGCTCTTCGCTCAGAATATATCGACATAAACCATCAAGATGAAGATGGAAATACTTTTTTAATCAATTGTCTAAAAGCTAAAAAATTTCAATCAGTTGAGTGGCTTATCAAACATGGTGCAGATATCTCCATAAAAAACAAACAACGAAAAACAGCTCTCCATATTGCTGTAGAGAAAAACTCTTTACCTGTAGTAAAAGGACTTTTAGAATTTGGAGTAATAGATATCAACGAAAGAGATATCGATGGACGAACTCTTTTGCAAAATGTGGTGGTATTTGGCAATATCAAAATGGCAAAACTACTCATTGCCTATGGAGCTGATATAAACAATGTAGACGCTCAAGGGAGAAACATCCTCTATGATGCTTTAAGTTTTGGGGATACAAATTTTATAGAATATCTATTAAATTTGGAGATACTCCATCGCAATCTTATTTATAATGATCAAACAACCATATTTGAACACCCAGAGATACTCAAAAATACTACTATAATACCTTTACTTATAGAATATGGAGTTGACCCAAATATTAAAAACCACCAAAATCAAACCGTATATGAACGACTCAATGATATGATTTTGAGCCACTACACTTCAAATAATCTCCCCCAATACAAAAATGCTTTTGCCCTTCTTGAGTTAATTATTTCACACGATACCCACCGTGACCATAACTATTTGGATTCAAATGGGTATCCACTTTTTTTCAAACCACTGATCTTCAACCACCTCAAACTATTTGAACTTTATTTGACTAATGATTTTGATCATACAATGCAAGATACATTAGGAAGGACTCTGATTCATACCGCTGTGTGGAACAACAATCAAAAAGTGATTCAAAAAATAGATCTATGTGATAAAGAGCTTAAAAACACCCCTGATATCTACAATATTATACCCCTATTTTATGCTGCACTTTTAGGAAATCAAAGCTTATCTATCCTTTTTTTACAACTAGGATCAAATATTTCATCTAATAGACCCATTGCGAAAAAAGCGATTAAGAAATTTCATCCAATGCTAAAAAACCTCCCTAAACTTCAAATAGGATTAGAAGATGAAGTATTGATAGAACAAATAGATGCTCTCATACTTCAAATTCAAAAAGAGTTTAAAAAAGGTCTGTCCGTAAAATAGCTCCACTTGATGCATTGGTAACCAGTGCTCGATATTGTTTCAACCAACTAGAACTAATCTCTTTTTTAAGTGGAACAAACTCATTTTTTCTTTTTGTTATCTCTTCATCACTAAGATTAACAGACAAGATATATTGATCCACATCGATATGGATCTCATCCCCATCTTTTAAAAGACCTATCATACCACCCTCTGCGGCTTCTGGACTTACATGACCGATACTTGCACCTCTTGTAGCTCCACTAAATCTTCCATCAGTGATAAGTGCAACCTTGTCACCTAGCCCCATTCCCATAATAAGTGAAGTTGGAGCTAGCATCTCTTGCATCCCTGGACCACCTTTTGGACCTTCATATCGTATCACAACTACATCACCTGCTTGTACTTTTCCGCCAATGATCCCATCAATCGCTTCAGGCTGACCATCAAAACACACAGCCTTCCCTGTAAATACCCTCTCTCCTGTGATACCAGCCGTTTTAATAACAGCACCTTCAAGAGCTAGGTTACCATAAAGGATTGCAAGACCACCAACTTTTGAGTAAGGATTTTCTAGTGTATGGATAATGTTGGTATCCACTATTTTTGCATCTTTGATTCTTTGCTTGATAGACTCCCCTGTAACAGTAGGATTATCGATCAATACATCTCCTCGTCTATCCATCTCAGCCATAACAGCACTTACTCCACCAGCTTTATCGATATCTTGCATATGAACCGTACTAAGACTTGGAGAGATCTTCGCGATATGAGATACTCTTTTGCTTATCTCATTGATATCACTTAGCTCAAACTTTGCTCCCGCTTCTTTTGCAATAGCAAGCATATGAAGTACTGTATTTGAGCTTCCACCCATAGCCATATCAACTGCAAAAGCATTTCTTACAGCATTTTCATTTAAAATATTTTTGAGATTATACTTTTGTTTCTCTTCCCACTCCATTTTAGCTAATTCACAAACTCTTCGTGCCGCTTTTCTATAAAGCTCTTCTCTCTCAGGAGTTAAAGCTAAAATCGTCCCATTACCTGGAAGTGCTATACCCATAGCCTCCATAAGTGTATTCATAGAGTTTGCAGTAAACATCCCAGAGCATGAACCCCCACTTGGACAGGCATTACACTCTATATCTTTAAGCTCATCAGCACTTATCTCACCTGCTTCATATTTTCCTACCGCTTCGAATGCGGTTGCCAGATCAATAGGAGTACCGTCTTTTGTGTACCCTTTTGCCATAGGACCACCACTTACATATACTGTAGGGACATTTACCCGAAGTCCCCCCATAATCATCCCTGGGACTATCTTGTCACAGTTTGGGATTGCTATCATCGCATCAAATTTATGGGCATTCATAACTGTTTCTATAGAGTTTGCAATGATCTCTCTACTTGGAAGTGAAAATAGCATCCCATCATGTCCCATAGCGATCCCATCATCCACTCCAATAGTATTAAACTCAAACGGTACACACCCTGCATTTTTAATCTCATCTTTGATGATATCACTTACCTTATCTAAGAAAAAGTGCCCAGGGATCACTTCAATAAATGAGTTAGCTACCCCTATAAATGGCTTGTCAAAATCCTCATCCTTCAGCCCAGTAGCTCGAAACAAAGATCTGTGTGGAGCCCTGCTATGCCCTTTTTTTACTTCATCACTTCTCATATCAAAAATCCTTTACCTCTTTAAAAAATTCTCATATTATAGTTGAATTTTGATTAATATCAAGAAATTTATAAATTTGTTTAAAAAACACTTGACTTCTAAAAGATAAATGGCTATAATTCCAGTCCTATTTACGATGAGTACTTATGTTAGTACAAATTATAATTATGCGAGTGTGGCGGAATAGGTAGACGCGTTGGACTTAAAATCCAATTCCAGTTTTGGAGTATCGGTTCAATTCCGATCATTCGCACCATTACATATGGAGAGTTGGCTGAGTTGGTCGAAAGCACCGGTTTTGAAAACCGGCGAGGGTTAAACCTCCGGGGGTTCGAATCCCCCACTCTCCTCCATTATCAAAATTAGCCAATAATAATACCATGTCAAGGTAGCTCAGCTGGCTAGAGCGCTGGTCTCATAAGCCGGAGGTCGGGAGTTCAAGTCTCCCTCTTGACACCATTTACAAACGCCTTAAATATTAATCTTATAGACAACCAATACAAATCCAAACTCTTATTTTATTTTGTCAAAATGACCTAAATTTGTGCTAATTAACTTCTTCCTTCGCCAATTAGAGTAGAATGTCCAAAAAAGGCCCCTAAATGTTAGACACTTATCTATTCCGTAAGCCACAGCAAAAAAAGTAAAATTTTATTGGCCATGAATATCTTCTGATTTTATAAGTTTGTAGTTTTTATAATAGTTGTAAATGTTTAATCCTATAAATATAAGATATCCAAACACCCAATAAGATAACCACATAGAGATCATCCCTTTAAATCCACCCTCATATACATAATCTATGATTTGAAACAATAGAAAAAACAATACAATATTTTTAAAGCTCATTGAGCTATCTTTTTTAAGGTCAACTATGCTGTGCCCTTTTAAACCTCTTTTATAATAGAGTGAAAAAAGAATTGTTACTACTAAAATTCCAATAAAAAGCAACTCATCGATAATCAATCCAATTGCTGTGATTTTATTTAAAAATAGAGCATATGTAAGAAATATCCCAATTAAAGAGGCTAAAAATAAAAGATGAATCTGTTTATTACTCACGAAACTACCTCCTGCACTTTTTCAATTTGTCCATCTTGTAAATTTTTTGTATTATTCATCTATTTGTTTTCTCTCTTTTTTTGTTTTTATTATATTTCTTACGAGTAGTGCTATAAAAAATATTGCAATGATTCCATTAATTAAAGCATTTAAGATACTTCCCTCTTGATAGAACATAATAGCTAGGTATGAAAATACTAATGAGATAACTAAACACATACTTAGTCCTCAATCATATCTATATCAGCTTTGAGTATAGCCAAAGCTATTGTAGATTTTAGTAAAATAAAAAGAGATTTTTTGATCATTTGATATTGTAGCAAATTCTTTTGAGTTGCAATTTAAATAACTTCACATTGAAGTACAAAATCTATCACTTTTTTGTCACTCATTTCACATGGTTTCAAAAGACCACTTTTAATAGTTGTAAAATAGTTCCCACTTACAATATCATTGCCTTTTAACTCTTTTGCATAAAGTTTAATGATCTTTCCATTTGAGTAGATCTGTTTTGTGGTTAAATACTTATTTCCTTTGTACAAAACATAAAATGAACCAATTGGTAGATTGAGAAGTTTTGATTCAAACTGATTGTCTTTCACTTATGAAATATCTTTTTTATCATATACAAACTTCATAATAACCCCTATAGCAAATGCAACTGCTGCAATTGATATGGCTACATCATCATTATGCACATCAGTACTAAATCCAGCTATGGAGTTAAATCCTATAACAATAATAGTAGCTAGTGTCATGATTACAAATAAGGCAATAGCGATTATAAGAATATTTTTCATTAACTATACATTTAAAAGTACACTATTTGAGTATTCACAAGCAGGTGCATATTTTAATTCGCCATTAAATATTCTATAATACTGTCCATCAATAAGTTTCCAAAATGTGTTCATAGTTACCTCTTATTCTCGTTTTTATACTATATTATACAACTTGTATAATAAATATTTCACCTGTTTTTTCTATTAGTTGTGATTTCAATTTAAGAACAAAGGTGTCACATTATCTCAGCCATCTTCTCGTATGTGTGTATCGTATTCCTATTTTGAGTTTATCTATTTTATCATATCTTGTTTGATTTGATCTTGTATATACTTGTTCATAGTCCCATTTGCCATTATTTAAAATTACGATTTGTTCATCTATATTTGAGGGGCTAGGTTTTCTAAAAGATATAGTTAATTTATTTGCCATAGGGCTTAAGTACAGCCAGAGTTCTTTTGCGTAGGTAAAACTATCTCTTTTTAAGACTATTTGTAGCTGTTTTGTTTCCCCTCTTCCTATTGTAGTTGCTGTAGGGATCATTGGTAAAAAGTGCTTCCCATACTCAAACAATCCCCCATAAAGATTGATATTGACTAGGTCTCCATATTGAGCTTCTTTGTAGAGTTTTTCAATCCTTTGAGCTTCTAATTTTTGTGCTTCTAGTTGGTGTTTTTTCTCTATTTCATATTTTTGGAGTTGTTCTTTGCGTTTTTGTGTATTAATTTTTTCTTGTTGTAAGGTAAGTTTTGTTTTCTCTTCAACACTTAAGTTCTCCCACTGCTCAGAGGAGATTCCCATTGGGTATTTTGAACTACATCCTGCTAGAAGAACCACAATAATAAAAAAGAAGATAGGGGAAAATTTTTGCATTGAATATCCTTTTATTTTTTTATTCTAAAACAAATTTGTGAAGTGATTGTGTAATAAATAAAATTGTACAGGATTTGTAATAAGGTTGTCTTAAATCCTTTTATCTTTATTTACAAAAGGTTTAAGACACTATGTTTTGAGATTTTTGAATTTAAAATTGCAAAAGGAAGAACAATTTTAAATGTGGTTGTATATTGTTAAATTTCGTAAGTGAAGTATAATACTATTAAATGAAGTGAAAATGAAATTGTATTAATTTAATTACGAAATTTCTAAAGATGGACTAAATTTTACTTTTTGTAGATCAATGTGAAGCTTTCCACCCTCATATATAGCGCATCCTGTGTCAGTTTCATGTACAATTACCTTTTTTATATCTAGTCCTAAAGATTTTGCGTGATCATAGATATGCACGGCAAATTGTTCAGCAGTTGGATTATATGGGACTATCATATATCTTTCATTGAGGTTTTCTACTACACTTAGTAAATACTCATCTTGATCATATACAATTAAAGAGTGATCAAATGCATCTAAAAACTGGCTGAGTTTCTCTTTTAGTAGTTTAAAATCCATCACCATATGTGCAGCATCAAGCTCATCTCCACTTAAAAATATCTCAAACCGATAGGAGTGTCCATGTATCCCTCTACATTTTTGAGTATAAGCTCCTAAGACTCTATGAGCAGTTTCTGCTTTGAAAAGTTTTCTTATAACCATAACTACTCTAAAGACCCTTCAATACAAGTGGTATCAAATCCACCTCGAATATTATATTTTGTAGTAATTCTAATGCGTTCCGTCTCAAGCACTTTTTTTAGATCATCATACAATCTTTTTGTGGCAGCTTCTTGATAGATCCCTACATTTCTAAAGCTTGTAAAATAGTATTTAAGCGATTTTAACTCTACGAGCTTATTCCCTTGCGGATAATACTCTATCTTTACATACGCAAGATCAGGCAATCCACTAAAAGGACATACTGCACTAAATTCTGTTGTTTCTGTAATAATAAGTTGTTTTGGGCTATCAAACTCAAATGTTTCAAGAAAATCGGTTCTTATATGCTCCTCCCCCACAAACTCAAAACTCATCCCCTCAGCTATTGCCATATTATTCTCCTACTCTTTTTAAATATTCATTCCATCCATTTGCACGAAGATTGCATGCAGGGCACTCACCACATCCATATCCCCACTCATGAAATTTTTCTCTATTGCCATTATAACATGTGTGGCTCAATTTTATGACACTCTCCAAAATCTCTTCTTGTTTTGCCATGGCAAATGTATCAGCTTTATCCAAAAACATCAATGGATAGTGAAATTTTATCTCCCTATCACTTCCAAGATTAAGAGCATTCTCTAAACTTTTTACAAAATTTTCTCTACAATCTGGATACCCTGAATAATCTGTTTGACACACCCCCGTTACTAGATGATCAAAACCAATCTTTTGAGCATAGGCATGGGCTATAGTAAACATCAAGGCATTTCTATTTGGCACATAAGATGCTGGCAATGATACATTGGCATCATGTTTTTCATTGATATCTCTGTCAATATTGACCAAAGCACTGTCACTTAGTTTTGCAAAAGTGTCCATATGAAACACCGTATTTCCTACCCCATATTTTTTGGCAATCTTCTCAGCCTGAACTATTTCTATACTATGCCGCTGACCATAATCAAAGGTGATCGTCTCTATTTGATCAAACCGTTTTAATGCCCATCCAAGGCAAGTGGTACTATCTTGACCACCACTAAATATAACTAATGCTTTTCTCATCACTCTATCTCCAATAGTTTATGTAGCTGAGGGCTTAATTTTAGATGAGGGTTATTTTGAACGAACTCGATACAAAACTGCATATTTTCCATATTTGGAGTATCCATATGGTTTTGTGGTTGGATATATATCTGTTTTTGTGTTTGAAGGTTTAATATTTTTTCAACTTTTGAAGAGCTATTTACAATAAACTTTATCTCACTAAATCCATCGCATTTTATCTCATCCCAATTTTTTGGACTATAGGTTATCCAATCTGCTTTCGACACATTTTCAAATCTATAGCCATTGGTCTCTATAGCGACAAAATACCCTTTGCTTTGTAAAAACTCAATAAACGAATTGAGCTCATATATTGTAGGCTCCCCACCTGTGATAATAAGATGTTTGGATGGATAGTTTGCAATAGTCTTTAAAAGCTCATCAAAACTATACTCGCTATATCCTTTTTTATGATCAAGGTCATCGCAAAAATTACAGCTAAGATTACAATCAAAAAAACGGACAAATATAGAGGGAGTACCTATAAACTTCCCTTCCCCTTGGATAGAATAAAAAATGTTTGATATTTTCAATTTC
>JAGYNS010000355.1 GCA_018399655.1 Campylobacterales bacterium | reverse complement strand
AAACCTTGCAAGTAGAAGTGCCGATGCCGCTAATGAGATCAAAGCAATCGTACAAAACGCAACCACAAAAGCAAATAATGGAAAAACAATCAGTGACAAAATGATACAAGGATACCAAGCCTTAAATAATAATATTCAAGACACTGTTGTACTTATCAACGATATAGCAAGCTCAAGTAGTGAACAACAGCAAGGGTTAGAGCAGATAAACGATGCAGTAGCCCAACTAGACCAAGCAACACAGATCAATGCCTCAGAAGCTTCAAGAATAAACAGACTTGTCCAAGAGGTATCAAGCTTGTCTCACAATCTTGTAACAGCAGCTAGTCGAGCAAAATTCAAACAAGAAGCAAGAAAACAAGTTGATGATGTGGAGCTAGTATTTCATACCGCAAAACTTAAAAATGACCATGTAAAATTTAAAATGAACAACTTCAAACAGCTTGATGCCAGAAAAGAGATAACTGTAGTAGATCACCATAGTTGTGCTTTGGGGAAATGGGTTGATGAGCAAATAAAAGATGGGAAAACATTTACAAAATCAGCTTCATGGGAACAATTTATGACAAATCATAAAACAGTTCATGAAAAAGTGAAGCTATTTATGGATAGATCAGCACAGCACGCTTCTAATGATGAGCTTAAAAGGATCTCTCAAGAGATAGAAAAAGCAACTATTGAGGTATTTAAGGGATTAAACCAAGTCAAAATAGACAATGGAAAAGAGCTTGTGAAGCAAAAAGAGCTTCAAGCAGATCATGAGAGTGCAATACCAATGGAGAGTTTATCCTCAAAGCCTAACAAAAGACAACTAGTAGCATCAAAACCAACTCAAATGAGACCTATTAGTGCAAACAATACTGACCATAGTGAATGGGAAAGTTTTTAAAATGAAGTTGCTTCAAGGAGATATTATCGGATTTATTAAAAGTAAAATCCGATACAAAATTATGTTTTTTCTTTTCTTACTTATTACAGCGAGTGCTTTTATCACTATGGCAATCACTGCTATTCAAATACAAAAGAGTAATATCACTTCAACTACAAAGTATTTAGGGATC
>JAGYNS010000354.1 GCA_018399655.1 Campylobacterales bacterium | reverse complement strand
CAGATGAGCGTGAAGCGAGTCGTTTTGGACTTTCGTATGTATCTCTTGATGGTGAGATTGGATGTATGGTAAATGGTGCTGGTCTTGCGATGGGTACAATGGATACGATCAACTACATGGGTGGAACTCCTGCAAACTTCCTAGACGTTGGTGGAAGTGCAAATGCTGAAACAGTTGCAAAAGGTTTTGAGATTATTTTGAAAAACCCAAATGTAAAAGCAATCTTTGTCAATATCTTTGGTGGAATCGTTCGTTGTGATCGCATTGCAAACGGTATCTTAGAAGCAACAAAGCTTACAGATGTACATGTGCCTGTAATCGTACGCCTTGATGGTACAAATGCAGCAGAAGCAGCAGAGATACTTAAAAATGCAAACATTCCAAATGTTATTGCAGCAACAGACTTAGCAGATGGTGCAGCAAAAGCAGTAGCTGCAGCGAAAGGAGAATAAATTAATGAGTATTTTAGTTAACAAAGATACAAAAGTAATCGTACAAGGTTTCACTGGAAAAGAGGGATCTTTTCACGCTGAGCAATGTTTGGCTTATGGCACAAAGATTGTTGGCGGTGTTACACCAAATAAAGGGGGACAAGAGCATTTAGGAAAACCTGTATTCAATACAGTCAAAGAAGCAGTAGAAGCTACATCTGCAACTGTCAGTATGATTTTCGTACCACCTGCATTTGTTGCTGATGCTGTTATGGAAGCTGCTGATGCTGGGATTGAACTTGCAGTTGTGATCACTGAGGGTGCGCCTGTACGTGATATGCAAGCTGCAAAAGCGTATTCAGTAAAACACGGAATGAAAACGATCGGACCAAACTGTCCTGGAATCATCACGGCAGAAGAGTGTAAGATCGGAATTATGCCAGGGATGATTTTCAAAAAAGGAAATGTTGGACTTATTTCTAAGTCTGGAACACTTACCTATGAGGGTGCAAACCAAGTATGTAAAGAGGGCTTTGGTATTACAACAGCAGTTGGAATTGGTGGAGATCCTATTATCGGACTTTCATACAAGCAACTTTTACCACTCTTTGAAGCAGATCCAGAAACTGAAGCGATCGTTATGATCGGTGAGATCGGTGGAGATCTAGAGATTCAA
>JAGYNS010000353.1 GCA_018399655.1 Campylobacterales bacterium | reverse complement strand
GAGTTTCTCAGCTTTTTCTATAGCTTCATCCATACCACCAACCATATAAAACGCCATCTCAGGCATATGATCGTATTCACCATTTAAGATCCCTTTGAATCCTTTAATAGTGTCTTCTAAAGAAACATACTTACCAGGAGCACCTGTAAATACCTCTGCAACAAAGAATGGCTGAGATAAGAATTTCTCAATTTTACGTGCACGCTCAACAACATTTTTATCTTCTTCACTAAGCTCATCCATACCAAGGATAGCGATAATATCTTGAAGATCTTTATATTTTTGAAGTGTTTGTTGAACACCACGTGCTACATTGTAATGCTCTTCACCTAAAATTTGTGGATCAAGTAATCTTGAAGTTGAATCAAGTGGATCAACTGCAGGATAGATACCTTTTTCAGCAATTTTACGGTTGAGTACTGTCGTTGCATCTAAGTGAGCAAATACAGAAGCAGGAGCCGGGTCAGTTAAGTCATCCGCTGGTACATATACCGCTTGAACAGATGTAATTGAACCATTTTTCGTAGATGTAATACGATCTTGAAGAGCACCCATCTCACGAGCAAGAGTTGGTTGGTAACCAACAGCTGAAGGGATACGACCAAGAAGTGCTGACATCTCAGAACCTGATTGTGCAAAACGGAAGATATTATCGATGAACATAAGAACATCAAGTTTCTTCTCATCACGGAAATACTCAGCCATTGTAAGACCAGTTAGAGCGATACGGTTACGTGCTCCAGGAGGCTCACTCATTTGACCGTAGCACAGTGCAACTTTATCAAGAACGTTTGAGTCTTTCATCTCATAGTAAAGGTCATTCCCTTCACGTGTACGCTCACCAACACCTGCAAATACAGATAAACCATCGTGACCATGTGCAACGTTGTGGATAAGCTCCATAATGATAACTGTTTTACCAACACCAGCACCACCGAAGAGTCCAACTTTTCCACCTTTAGCATATGGTGCTAAAAGGTCAACAACTTTGATACCTGTTTCAAACATCTCAGTTGTAGTTGATTGATCCACAAGTGGTGGTGGAGTACGGTGAATTGACCATCTTGGAGAATCAGTAACCTGCTCACCACCATCAATTGTCTCACCAATAACATTAAAGATACGCCCTAGAACTTTTTCACCAA
>JAGYNS010000352.1 GCA_018399655.1 Campylobacterales bacterium | reverse complement strand
AGATTTTAGAAGCTACATTTTAGAGGAGCACATCATCCGAAGATGAGTGCTTGAAGATTAGTTTTTAGATGAGTCTACGATTTTGTTTGCAGATATCCACGGCATCATCGAACGAAGTTGTACACCTGTTTGCTCGATCAATGAAGCTCTTGCGTTTGTACGCTCAGCATTCATTCTTGGGTATCCAGATTGACCTTCTAAGATAAAGTCTTTTGCAAATCTACCATCTTGGATCTCTTTTAAGATCTCTTTCATCGCAGCTTTTGATTCTGCATTGATAACACGTTTACCAGAAACATAGTCACCATACTCAGCTGTGTTAGAGATAGAGTATCTCATATCAGCGATTCCACCCTCAAACATCAAGTCAACGATGAGTTTAAGCTCATGTAAACACTCAAAGTATGCAAGTTCTGGAGCATATCCAGCTTCTGTTAATGTTTCAAAACCAGCTTGAACTAAAGAGGCTGCACCACCACAAAGTACTGCTTGCTCACCAAAAAGGTCCGTTTCAGTCTCATCTTTGAAAGTTGTCTCAATAATTGCAGTACGTCCACCACCAATTGCTGAAGCGTAAGAGAGAGCTAACTCTTTTGTTGAACCGCTTGGATTTGCACCAATAGCGATAAGGTCAGGAATACCACCACCACGAACAAATTCGCTTCTTACAGTGTGTCCTGGAGCTTTTGGAGCTACCATCATTACGTTGATATCAGCTCTTGGGTGGATTCTTCCGTAATGGATATTAAATCCGTGTCCAAATGCGATTGTAGCACCTTGCTTGAGGTTTGGCTCGATCTCATCTTTGTAGATCTCTGCTTGGTTTTCATCTGGTAAAAGAATCATAACAACATCAGCAGCAGCACTTGCCTCAGCTACAGTCATAACTGTGAAGTTTTTCGCCTCAGCTTTCGCCCATGAAGATCCACCTTTTCTAAGACCTACGATCACTTCTACACCGCTATCTCTTAAGTTTTCCGCGTGTGCGTGACCTTGTGATCCAAAACCGATCATTGCTACTTTTTTACTTTTGATTATGTCTAAATTACAATCTTTGTCATAGTAAACATCTAATGCCATTTCATTTCCTTGCATAGTTTAAGCCCCAAAGAGCTTTAAAAATTTGTCGCATTATACTCAAAGAAACTATAAACTTTTATTAGACCAAGCTTATACTTTGGTGAAACTTTTTTCATTTAATTTCATAGTCTGTA
>JAGYNS010000351.1 GCA_018399655.1 Campylobacterales bacterium | reverse complement strand
CCATACGTCAAAGAAGTATTCAACTACTTAAAAAGAACAAGCCCATCTCAAACAGAGTTTTACCAAGCAGCAGAAGAGGTTTTAGAATCACTCCGTCCATTGATGGTAAAATACCCAAAATATCGCCAACACAAGATCATTGAGAGAATCGTAGAGCCTGAGCGCCAGATTCTTTTTCGTGTAAACTGGGTAGATGATAATGGTGAGATCCAAGTAAATAAAGGTTTTAGAATTGAGTTCAATTCAGCTCTTGGACCATACAAAGGTGGACTACGTTTTCACCCAAGTGTCAATGCAGGTGTTATCAAGTTTTTAGGTTTTGAGCAGATCTTTAAAAATGCACTCACAGGTTTACCTATCGGTGGTGGTAAAGGGGGAAGTGACTTTGACCCTAAAGGAAAATCTGACAATGAGATCATGAGATTTTGTCAGGCATTTATGAGCGAGCTTTATCGCCATATCGGTCCAAATACAGATGTTCCTGCGGGAGATATCGGTGTAGGTGGTCGTGAGATCGGTTATATGTTTGGGATGTATAAAAAGCTTGCAAACCGCTACGAGGGTGTACTTACTGGAAAATCTCTTAAATGGGGTGGTTCCCTTGTTCGTACAGAGGCTACAGGGTATGGTGCAGTTTATTTTGCAAAATATATGCTCGAAGCGCGCGGTGAGACTTTAGAGGGTAAAAAATGTGTGGTTTCTGGAAGTGGAAACGTTTCTATCTATACGATTGAAAAGCTTTATCACCTAGGTGCTCTTCCTATTACATGTAGTGACTCTAAAGGGATGATTATTGATGAAGAGGGGATCGATCTAGAGCTTCTCAAAGACCTTAAAGAGGTGCGTCGTGAACGTCTTACAGAATATGTAAAACACAAACCAAGTGCAAAATATATCGCAGTAGAAGATTATGAAGCGGGTACAAATGGTGTCTATGCAGTGCCATGTTATGCAGCATTTCCAAGTGCAACACAAAATGAGCTTAACTTAAAAGATGCAGAGACTCTTTTAGTAAATGGTTGTATATGTGTAAGTGAGGGTGCAAATATGCCATCGACTCCTGATGCTGTAGATCTTTTTGTAGAGAAAAAAATCTGCTATGGTCCAGGAAAAGCGGCAAATGCTGGTGGTGTAGCAACAAGTCAGCTTGAGATGGCGCAAAATGCTTCTATGGTAAAATGGAGCTTTGAAGAGGTAGATGCAAAACTCGCACAGATCATGCAAGATATCTTTGATACAGCGAGTAAAACGGCTGAAGAGTTTGGTGAGCCGACAAACTTAGTGCTTGGT
>JAGYNS010000350.1 GCA_018399655.1 Campylobacterales bacterium | reverse complement strand
ATCAAGGATCATAATTTTTTGATGTGGAGCCCCCTCAAATGCTTTATTGCATACTTTAACTATTTTTTTGAGTTCATTGGCAAGGTTGGTTTGTGTTTGAAGTCTCCCCGCCGTATCAATAATAGCATGATCAATATTTTTTGATACCGCTGAGCTTATAGTATCAAAAGCAACAGCACTAGGATCATGTCCTTGTTTGGTTTTAATAATTGGAACTTCAAGTTTAGAAGCCCAAGAACTAAGCTGCTCAATGGCTGCAGCTCTAAAGGTATCTCCAGCTCCTAAAATAACACTTTTGTCTTCACTTTTATAACGATTGGCAAGTTTTGCAATTGTAGTAGTTTTTCCTGCACCATTAACCCCAATAATTAGCTCAACAAAAGGTTTTGGAATAGTAGAAAGATCGATATTAGGAGCGTGTTCAAAAAGCATCACAAGTCTGTGCCGTAGCTGATCTCTTGTGATCATATCAGGTAATCCATCCATCGCTTTTTGGATAATCTCATACTCCATATCTGCTTCGATTAGAAGCTCTTCAATAGTGTCAAACTCTATTTTTTCTTTTCTTTGAGGAACAATTGACTTAATATTGGATACGGTTTTTCCAAGAGCTTTTTGAAGAAAGCTTTCTTGTTTTTTTTGCTCCTGTATGGTTTCTTGTTCAGTAGTTTCTTGTTTTTGTTTTTTAAATATACCAAACATTGTAGTATCCTTTTATTATTGCATATTAATTGTAGAAGAGATATCTTTAAAAAGCATCTCCTCAGGTTGCATACCTATATATTTTTGGACATATTCCCCTTTTTTATTAAACAAAACCATAAAAGGGATCGATCCACTAGGGTTAAGCTCTCGTACAGCTCCAAAAAGTTGGGCATTATCTGCAGCGGTAACTATAGGGTAGCTGATATCATGCTCTAAAATAAACGCATCAAGTTCATCTTGAGTATTGAGCCCTCCACCTCTTTTTCCTACATCAACCGCAAGTATTTCGAAATCTTTTTCAAGTTTTTTTCGAATATTCAATAGGTGTGGTACTTCAGCTATACAAGGGGGACACCAAGTTCCAAAAAAGTTTAGAAGAATCACTTTATCCTCAAATCCTTCAAATTTCCACCCCTGTTTAGTTACAACAATAGTGATATCTTTCCCCTCTGTAGTTTTGAGGTTAAATTTTGGCATTGTTTGGCTTGTACCATCGCTTGAGACCACTTGATCTTCTACATTCTCCTTCTCTCCACACCCACTTAGTAGCAGTAAAGATAAAATAGTAAAAGTTATCAATTTTTTAAT
>JAGYNS010000035.1 GCA_018399655.1 Campylobacterales bacterium | reverse complement strand
TTTCAAAGTGTAACATTTTTCTACTTTTACCTGCTCATTTTAGCACTTCGCTTGACACCTTTAGTGGACTAACTATTTAATAAACATACATTATATACATTTATTACTGAAATACCTTGATAATATGACATTATCAATAAACCCTTTAAGAAAAGTATTTAAAGAAAAAAGTAGGCAGTTTGTAGTATATTTTAAGTTCATTTTAAGCTTAATGGCTATTATAAATGTATTGTTTTTATCGAAATAACAGTAATAATCCTACATTGTGTATGTTATTGGGAAAAAATCGTGATAATACTACAGTTAAAAAAGTTAAGAGAACTTCCGAATAAATACAACCTTCAAATAATCATCCTCATAAAACTTATCACTTACAGCAAAATCCTTAGGCAAGGTATAAATCTCCTCAATCTTATAAGAACATTTCATCCTCTTAAAAGCCTTATCAATAAACTCTTTAAACCGTACTATACTTAGGTTTGCATAGTTCGTAGAAGCTATGATCATCCCATTTTTATTTGTGATTGCAATTAGCTGTTCTAAAAGCTTGGTATAGTCCTTACTTACACTAAAAGTGACTTTTTTAGATCGTGCAAAACTAGGAGGATCAGCGATCACTATATCAAATTTAAAATTTTTTCTCACTGCATATTTAAAATACTCAAATACATCTTGTACGATGATCTCTTGAGTATTTGGATCGATATTATTGACAGTAAACTGCTCTTGTGTTTTTGGAAGGCTCCTATTGGCTAGATCAACGCTAGTGGTTTTTTTAGCTCCTCCTAAAGCTGCATAGACTGAAAATACTCCTGTGTAGGAAAAAGTATTGAGTACAGTTTTTCCTTTGGCATAAATATCGCGTATAGTTTTTCGTACATCCTTTTGATCTAAAAAAACTCCAACCATAGGACCGTCATCAAGATAGATGGCAAAGTTTACACCATTTTCTTTTACGATCAATGGCTCAGGGGCTATTTCTCCACAGACAAAGTCTTTATCCTCCACATACTGACCATTATCGGCAAATCTCTTTTTTTGGTAGATCCCTTTATAGTCAGTTGATTCTTTTAAAGCTTCGATAATAGCATCTCTAAAAGTATAGATTCCAAGACTATACCAAGTGATACAATAAAACCCATCGTAATAGTCAATTGTCAGTCCACCTATATCATCTCCTGTTCCATTCAAAACTCGAAAAGCGGTGGTATCTGAAGAGCTGAAAAAAGCTTCTCTTTTTGCTAGGGCTGTTTGAATTTTGTCCTTAAAAAACTCTTTATCAAACTTTTCATTCTCTTTATATGAAAGAACCCATCCTAGACCTTTATTCTGTTTTCCAAAATATCCTTTGGCGATAAATTTTTTCTTTGAATCGACTATATTTACTATGGTTCCTTCGGTTTTTATCATATTGATATCAAGGATAAATTCACCATTTAATAAAGGGAACCCCTCTTTATACTGGGTGATAAAGTTGGGTTTTA
Organism: Campylobacterales bacterium; assembly: GCA_018399655.1. Classification (GTDB taxonomy): domain Bacteria; phylum Campylobacterota; class Campylobacteria; order Campylobacterales; family Arcobacteraceae; genus JAIOSF01. The sequence goes on along the minus strand of JAGYNS010000035.1, from coordinate 13,249 downwards.
CTTGGAGGTTTTTTATAGGAGTCATCGAAGATATTATTCAGATATCTTCGAGATAAGTTTTTTCGCATTATCTAAAGCCACTTGGCTTGAGTCTTTATCAAATGTAAGAGCCACTGCCATTCTTCTTCCCTCATGGGTTTGAGGCTTTCCAAATACTCTGACATATGAGTTTGTAGTAAAAATAGATGGATCGATATTGAGTTCAGGGGTAAAAGTATCGGTCGTTGACTTATACGCAGCACTAGCTCCCGCTCCATAAGTGATAAAATCAAGCGGAAGTCCAAGAACTGCTCTAAGATGAAGGGCAAACTCACTTTGAGATTGGGTGATAAGTGTTACCATCCCTGTATCATGTGGTCGTGGGCTTACTTCAGAAAAGTATACTTCATCCCCTTTTACAAAAAGTTCCACCCCAAACAGTCCTCGACCACCAAGTCCATCAGTGATCTTTTTTGCGATCTGTGTAGCACGCTCTTTTGCTAGATCTGACATCTCCATTGGTTGCCAAGAGAAGATATAGTCTCCATCTTTTTGGATATGTCCTATAGGTTCACAAAATGTTGTTCCCGTTTCATTTCGTACCGTTAAAAGGGTGATCTCATAATCAAACGAGATAAACTCCTCTACGATAAGCTCACTTGCATCCCCTCTTGCTTCTTTTGCTAGCTCCCAAGAGCTTTCAAGGTCAGCTTCACTTTTTGCGACACTTTGTCCATGCCCACTACTACTCATCACAGGTTTTATCACACAAGGAAATCCTATCTGCTTTGCAGCCGCTTCAAGTCCTTCAAAAGTCGTTACAAACTTATACCCACTTGCACTAAGTCCCAATTCTTCACAAGCAAATACTCTGATATTTTTTCGATTCATCGTTTTATTGACCGCTTCAGCGTTTGGGATCACATGGAACCCCTCTTTTTCAGCCTCAAAAAGTGCCTCGATACTAATAGCCTCAACCTCAGGCAAGATAAAGTCAGGCTTCTCTCTTCTTATGGTATCAAGTACTTCAGCTTTGTTTTTCATATTGATCGTATAGGCTTTATTTGCTACTAGGTGAGCAGGTGCATTGGCGTAAGAGTCCACAGCAACAGTTTCAACTCCCAAACGCTGAGCCTCGATAACTACCTCTTTGCCTAGCTCTCCACTTCCTAAAAGCATGATCTTAATACTATTTGATTTTAATGGTGCAGTAAATTTCATATAATGTTCCTTGGTTTTTATTGATCGTATTTTATTATATCATTGATTAAGAGTTGATTTGTGAGGTTCAAAAGAGATTGATTCTTTTTTCTTTATAGTCCCTTATCTACAGTTAAGAGTTGATTGAGTATAATTTACGACTTAAATTTAATATAAGGAAAAAACTATGGGAATGCCTAGTGGAATGGAACTAATTATTATTGTAGCGATTTTATTGCTACTATTTGGAGGGAAGAAAATTCCTGAGCTTGCAAAAGGGCTTGGAAAAGGGATCAAAGACTTTAAAGGTGCTATAAAAGAGGATGAAACAGAAGAGACAACTATGACTACAAATGAGAAAAAGTTAGAAGATGAGAAGAAAGCTGCTCAGACTACAGAAACTCAAACAGCACAAACAAATACAACTGAGTCAAAAACAGACACAAATACGAAGCAAGCTTAAGGATATAAAAGATTGCAAAATATTGTTAAAAAACATATTGAAGATGTTTTAAAGTGTGATATTGTTTTAGAAAAACCAAAAGATATCACACTTGGGCATTTTGCTACTCCATTGGCTTTTTCTTTGGCAAAAGAGCTTCGTAAAAATCCTATGATCATCGCACAAGAACTTTGAAAACAGTGAAATATTTCAAAATGTTACGGCGGTAAAAGGGTTTGTGAACTCAACCATCCAATCAATTTTTATCTGAACAAGTAAAAAGTGCCCTTAAAAGTGGTGAAGATTTTGCCCGCGGTGAATCAAAAGGGGAAAAGATCCTTTTAGAATTTGTAAGTGCCAATCCAACAGGACCACTTCATATTGGTCATGCTAGAGGGGCTGTTTTTGGTGACGCTCTTTTAAAAGTTGGAAGATATCTAGGGTATGATATAACAGCAGAGTATTATGTCAATGATGCTGGGGCTCAAATGGATCTTTTAGCTCTTTCACTCTACTTAGCTGGTCGTGAGCATATTTTACAAAAAGAGGTAGAATATCCTGAAAAGTATTATCGTGGGGATTATCTTATAGATATCGCTCGACTGTGTGAGCAAAAATATGGTGCTCGGGTTTTTGAAGATGTTTCCAAAGAGCAAGAGCTAGCCTTATTTGCCAAAGATGAAGTACTGGCTATGATTAAAAGTGATCTAAGTGATCTAGGGGTCAAGTTTGATAACTTCGTGAGTGAAAAGTCTTTATATGAAAATTGGGATAAAACAAAAGCAGTTTTAGAATCAAACGGAAGTATTTATAACAAAGATGGCAAAGACTTTATCCGCTCAACCGATCACGGAGATGATAGTGATAGAGTTGTAGTTCGTGAAAATGGGGTACCTACTTATCTTGCTGGAGATATTATTTATCATAAAGATAAATTTGAAAGAGGGTATGATAAGTATATCAATATCTGGGGTGCAGATCATCATGGATATATCAAAAGGGTAAAATCTGCCGTTGCATTTTTGGGATATGATCCAGAAAAACTAGAGATTTTGCTTTCTCAAATGGTTGCATTGCTTCAAGGTGGCGAGCCTTATAAGATGAGTAAGCGAGCGGGGACAGTGATATCTATGTCTGAGATCACAGAACAAATAGGAAGTGATGCTTTACGATTTATTTTTTTAACGAAAAAAAGTGACACCCATTTGGAATTTGATATTGATACCTTAAAAAATAACGACTCCTCAAATCCTATATTTTATATTAATTATGCACACGCTAGAATTAATCAAGTTTTTAAAAAAGCGGAATTGAGCCATGATGATATTGTGGAAGAGCCTTTGGAAGGATTAAATCAACCAGCTCTTGATATGCTCTATGAGTCGCTTTTGTTAAAATCTATTTTGGAAGAAGCTTTTGAAAAGCGGGAAATGCAAAAAATAACTGAGTACCTACAAAGTTTAAGTGGATCAGTGCACAAGTTTTATAGTGAATACAAAATCGTTGGTTCAAAGAATCAAAATAGCTACCTAAAAGTTTTAAGTTTGGCAGCTTTGAGTATTCGAACAGGACTAAAAGTATTAGGGATAGATGCAAAGGAGGTAATGTAATATGGAACCAAAACATTTCAAATGGATAGGGGTAGCGTTTGTAGCACTTGTTGTTTTAGCAGTTGTTACTGGATATACAGGTGGAGCAAAAGATGCCACAGCAAATTATCATAAAGTACTTACAGGAAGAGAATAAGCAGGAGTGATTTAAAGTAGCTCCTCTTTATAAATCTCTTCATTAAAAGCAGCCAATATGTTGGTTGCATCTCCTTTTTTATACTCTATAACTGGTCGTTTTAAAAGCATATTCTCTTTTTTGAGCCACTCCAACTTCCCTTTGTCATCAAGATTTAATTCTTTGAGCTTAAGCTCTTTATATTTTGTTCCTTTTGAGTTAAATAGAGTGTCGATATCTAAATGTGTAGCAAATAGGTCTATTTTACTTTTCTCTAGTGGCTGGGCTCTAAAGTCATGAAGCGTGTATTCCAAGCTATTCTCTTTGCAAAACTTGATAGCTTTTCTTACGCTATTACAAGTTTTTATTCCATAAATTGTGATCATTATTCGATAATCGCTGGTACTACAAAATAGTTGTTTTCAGATTTTGGAGCATTTGCCATAATCGCTTCACATTGCCCCTCCTCTTTGATAGCTACATCCTCTCTTAGCTTTTGTCCACCCTCAATAGTGGTAAATGTAGCATCCACATGACTTACATCGATCTCGTTTAAATTTTCCACAAACTCTATAATTTGTGCGAGCTCATTGGCAATATGCTCTTTTTTGTCCTCTTCAATTGTAAGTGAAGAGAGTTTTGCTAGTTTGTCAACAGTGGTATTATCTATAGTCATCTATTTTCCTCTTTTTGTGTAAAACTCTTTTTTAAATTGTACCCAATTATCATTAAGAATAGCAACTCTAGCTTCTCTCATAAGGTTGAGATAGTAATGAAGATTATGAAGTGATGCTAGTCTAAAATAGGTCATCTCACCACTTCTATAAAGATGGCTTAAGTAACCCCGTGAATGGTTTTTGCAAGTGTAGCACTCACACGCTTCATCTATTGGGGACGGATCCTCTTTATGTTTGGCATTTCTAATATTAACTCTTCCAAAAGTGGTAAACAGCGTTCCATTTCGTGCATTTCGTGTGGGCATCACACAATCAAACATATCTACTCCACGATCAATATTCTCTATCAAATCTTCAGGAGTTCCTACCCCCATAAGGTAGCGAGGCTTATCTTTTGGCATAAACTGTGTGGTCCACTCTACGGTATCGTACATCTCATTATTGAGCTCACCTACACTTAATCCCCCTATGGCAAAGCCATCATAGTCAGTCAATGCACACAGTTGTTCTGCGGACATCTTTCGAAACTCTTTATCTATCCCACCTTGAATGATAGCAAAGATATTTTGATGGGTTCCTATCCCTTTTGCTTTTTGCTCCATATGGTACTCTATAGCCTCTTTTGCCCATTTTGTTGTTCTATTTATTGAGAGTTCTATCCTCTCTTGGTATTTGGAAGAGCAAACCAAATCATCAAGTATATCATAATATCACTGTTAAAATCATACTGTGCATCAAGAACCGATTTTGGGGTAAAGTAGTGTAAACTTCCATCAATATGAGATTTGAACATCATCCCATCTTCATCTTGTTTGGTGTTTTTACTTAAACTAAATGCTTGAAAACCACCACTGTCTGTAGAAAATTGTTTGGGAACTTTGAAAAACCATGAAGACCGCCTAGCTTTTTAATTGTTTCGCTTCCAGGTCGTAGGTATAGATGATAGGTGTTTCCTAAAATTATCTTTGCTCCCAAATTTAACATATCGTTAGATCAAGTGCTTTGACACTTGCTTGTGTTCCAACAGGCATAAAAACGGGGGTTTGCACCTCTCCGTGAGCCATTTTAAAGTGGTAGCTCGGGCATTTCCACTTGTCGCATCGATTGTAAACTGCATAATTCTCCGTTTATTTATTTATTTTTGAATAATATTAACTGTTGGGATATGGTATTTGAATACATTCAATGTAAGTGCGTCAAATATATCCATATTTACTTTGTATTGTATCTCATTGTATTGTTGTCAAAGCCCAATATCGAAGTTCAATATTGATTGAAGCATCGGCAAACCTTTAATACCAACTTGAGATTTTACCTTTTTTGAAATCTCTTCATATTTTTCTAAAACCTCACCAATAACTTTAATGGCAACTTTTGGATCACTATTTGTAGTCAATCCCAACACTCATCTCTACAATGGTATATTCAAAAGAGTTGGTTAAATCTCCCTACAATATGTTTATTAGGGATAGTAAGTTATCCTCTGAGAACTGTGGCTTTATTTAACTACACCCATTTAATATATTTTCTTGTAGATATCCCTCACAAAAGTTGTAACAACAAAGAAACCAGAAAGTCATCAAGGATCATCATAATATCTGAGTTTAGTTCATACTGTGTATCAAGTACAGATTGTGGGGTAAAGTAGTGTTTGCTTCCATCAATATGGCTTGTAAACATGATCCCATTTTCATCTGGTTTTGAATTATCACTTAATGAAAATGCTTGAAACCCTCCACTATCAGTTAAAAAGTTATTGGGAAACTTGCTAAAGCCATGAAGCCCACCTAGCTTTTTAACCGTTTTGCTTCCAGGTCGTAAGTAAAGGTGATAAGTGTTTCCTAAAATGATCTGTGCTCCAAGACTTAACATATCGTTAAAATCAAGGGCTTTTACTGTAGCTTGGGTACCTACTGGCATAAATACAGGAGTTTGCACCTCCCCATGAGCCATTTTTAAGGTGGTTGCTCTTGCCCCACCACTTGTTGCATCAAGTTGAAATTTCATTGAGTTAAATTAGCCTTTTTTAGTTAAATTATTAAAGGATATTATATCAAAGATTAGATATAATCCCCTAAATTTCATAAAAAGTTGGATAATAAAATGGATAAATTTTTAAAGTTAGCGTTAGTATTTGTTGTGTCACTATCTTTGTATGCAAAAGAGGAACCACAAACAAAAGAGATAGAAGAGGAGCCAACGAGGCTTGAGTCATATACCAAGCTTCAAAAAGTGATTGCGGCAGTTGAGATGCTCTATGTAGATGAGATGAAATTGAGCCAAATAGTAGACAAGTCTATAGCAGGGCTTTTACATGAACTTGATTCACACTCATCAATGCTCAATAAAGACAGATTTAAAAATATGCAAGTGGAAACCAAAGGTGAATTTGGTGGTTTGGGTATTGTTATAGGGAAGCGTGATGGTGCTTTGACTATTATCTCCCCTATAGATGACACCCCTGCATATAAAGCTGGAGTAAAGTCTGGAGATATTATTTTAAAGATTGATGATCAATCAACGATCAATATGACACTTCAAGATGCAGTAGATTTAATGAGAGGGGAAAAAGGAACTCCTATTGATATTACTGTTGTTCGAAAAGGGGAAAATGAACCAATTGATTTCCACATAATAAGAGATATTATTAAGATTGAATCAGTAGTGGCAAAAACTATCAATGATGAGATACTGTATCTAAGAGTATCATCATTTATGGATATGAAAGTAAGCAATGAGCTAAGAAAATTTATCCTTGAACATAAAGAGAAAACAAAAGGGATTATCCTTGATCTGCGAAATAACCCAGGTGGACAATTAGGAGAAGCAATTGATACCACAGATCTTTTTGTCAATAGTGGAGTGATTGTTTCACAAAAAGGGAAAGATGAAAAAGATTATGAAGAGTTTGAAGCTTCACGATCAAATACGGTGACTGATGTACCAATGGTTGTATTAGTAAATGGTGGAAGTGCAAGTGCCAGTGAGATTGTAAGTGGAGCTTTACAAGATCATAAAAGAGCAGTTGTAGTAGGGGAAGAAACTTTTGGAAAAGGGAGTGTTCAAAGAGTTATCCCTATTACAGATGATGGAACAGAAGCTATAAAATTAACCGTTGCAAAATATTATCTTCCAAGTGGTAGAACTATTCAAGCAAAAGGGATCAAGCCAGATATAAAAGTTTTTCCAGGAAAGGTTGTGACACAAGAGGATTCTTCATTTAGTATTAAAGAAGCAAATATGATCAAGCACCTTGAAGAGGAGCTTAATAAAGTTGAACCAAGTGATACAAAAAAATCAACAAAAAAAGAGGAAACTAAAGAAGAAGAGATAGATAAAAAGGTTATTACAACAGAACAGATTATGGAGGACAATCAACTCAAATCTGCGTTAGATATCTTAAAATCACTTATAATTATACACAAATAACAGAAAATACAAGGAGCAATAGATGAAAATCGGTGATATCATACAAAAAGGGCTTTGGCCTTTGTCAAAAAAAACAACTACACAAAAAGGGATTGAAGAGCTTGAAGCTTTGGGGTATAACCTTTTTTATATAGGGAAAAATGCAGATCTCTATACTTGTCCAGGAGATGAACCTAAAGTTTTACTTGTAAGAAGTGATCGAACTTCAGTATTTGATATCCCACTTGATTTAGAGATTGAAGGAAAAGGGATATTTCAAACAGCGATCTCAAACAATGGAGCAAAATTTGCCAAAGAGTTTGGTATACGAACCGCAATTTTAGATGAAAGTGTTGATAGTTCATTAGAAGTAGCACCAAGATGTCAAATGATGGAACTTTGTAAGCCTTTAGAAGCTGAGATTGATGGAGACATTGTACAGTTTGAGTTTATTTTTAGAAACTATTTGACTGGATCATTGTTTGAAGCGTGTAAAAATGGAAAAGATCCATATGGTTTAGAGCTTGCTTCAAACCTGCAAGAGTGGCATAAATTTGATACACCGATTTTCACCCCAACAACAAAAGGGATCAAAGATGAGCCTTTGAACTCCCAAAAAGTCAAAGAGGTATTTCCTGAAATCATATCAAGTTTAGAAAACCTTTTTAAAAAGTTTACAAAGTTTACCCAAGAAAATGGAATAGTGATAGTTGATACAAAATTTGAGATATTTGTAGATGCGAATGGAGATTGGGTACTAGGAGACGAGGTACTTACCCCTGAGAGTTCACGATTTATAGCATTGGAGGATTTTGAAAAAGGGGAATATATCTCAATGGACAAGCAAATACTTCGAAATTTTGCAAAACAAAATAGCTGGAAAGAGAAAGCAAGTAAGCTGCAAGCTGGAGAAAAACTTCCAGTGGAAGTTCCAGATGAAATAAAAAATGAAATCTTAAGTGGATATGAAATGATTCTTCAAAGGCTTCAAAAGTAAGTTTATCCATAAGAGACTTTTGGATATAATCGCAAATATATTAACTGAAGGTAAAAAATGAGAGCAATTATAAATATTGGATTGAAAAAAGGTGTTTTAGACTCAGCGGGGAAAGCAACTCATCATACATTGGATACGCTAGGGTTTAAAGAGGTAGTAAAAGATGTACGAATCGGAAAACAGATATTGATGGAACTTGATTGTAAAAGTGAATCAGAAGCAAAAGCACAAGCAACACAAATGTGTGAAAAATTGCTTGCAAATACTGTTATTGAAGATTATGAAATCATTATAGAAGCGTAGTGATGAAAGTAGCAGTATTACAATTTCCTGGAACAAATTGCGAGTATGATACAAAGTACGCCTTTGAAAAATTAGGGGCAGAGGTTTGTATCGTATGGCACAACGAAAAAACACTCCCGCAAGATATTGATCTTGTGGTGTTCCCTGGTGGGTTTTCTTATGGGGACTACTTACGAAGTGGAGCGTTAGCCAAAAATGCAAATATTATAGAAGCGGTTAAAAGCTATGTAAACGCAGGTGGAAAAGTATTAGGAATATGCAATGGATTCCAAATACTTACAGAAATAGGGCTTCTTCCTGGAGCTTTAAAAAGAAATGATAACTTACATTTTATCTCGAAGCATCATCATCTAAAAGTGATGAGTAACGATAATGATTTTTTAAAAAAGTTAGAGGTAGGTGATGTACTAAATATCCCAGTAGCACATCATGATGGAAACTTTTATATTGATCAAGAAGGCTTAGAAGAGCTTCAAAAAAACAATCAAGTTCTTTTACGATATTGTGATAAAAATGGAAGTATTCAAAAGCTTAATGGAAGTGTAGAACAAATAGCTGGAATCTGCAATAAACAAAAAACAGTATTTGGACTTATGCCCCATCCAGAGCGGGCAATGGAAACACTTTTAGGGTGTGATGATGGGGTCAAAATGCTACAAGGGTTTTTTGACTAAGTGTCAAATATAAAGGGGTAATGTGGGAACAATTTTAAAATTATCTCTTTGTATTTGGGTATGCTTTGGTGTTGTTTTCGCGCAAGAGATAAATCCTCCTCAACCGATCTCAAAAGAGATCTATCTTTCTTATACACAATATCCAAAACGAGTTTTTACAGGACAAAAGTTTAAAGTGCATATCCAAGCATTGATTGTAAAAAGTCGATCAGATTTTGATGATATGCTCACAACTTTAAGCACCCCACAAAACCTAGAAACGCTCACATCAAATATTAAGTGGGATGAAAACCCTGATGGGACAATCAGTACCGTTATAGAGTTTAAAGCATTTGACCAAGAGTTTAAATTGCCTGTAGTGACCCTAGCTCTTCTTAATAAAGGTCAAGTAGTTTCTCACGCAACCCTTCAACCTATAGATATAAAGTATGAAAAGATAGCTATCAATCAAAAGCTTTTTTCCAATATCATTGCGAGTAATCTAAAAATAAACAGTGTAAAAACAAAACAATATTCAAATACACAACTCCACTCTACGATTAATATTGAAGGGTATAATAGTAACTTAGAAGATATCTATTTGGCAAGTTATGGGGAGCAAGGGACAAGTAGTTTGACCCAAGATCAAAAAAAACAAAATCTTTACTACTATGTAATCACCCCTTTACATGTAAAGCAGATCAATTTTACTTACTATAATACAGTAGAAAATGAGTTTGTAAGGATACAACTTCCTATAATACTTGAAGAGGAGCTTGTCAGTACACAAACAGAACTCAACCCATACCACAATAGCATGCTTTTGTACAAACAAATAGCAGTGGGGGTACTGTTGGTTGTATTTTTACTCATATACATTTTAAAAAGAGGTATCATAAGCTTAGTAATCATCACTTTTTTAATAGTGCTTTTGACTTATCTTTTTATCCCAAGTGAAAAAGTATTATTAAACTCTGGGATAAAAGTATATATATTACCAACAACCAATTCAACGGTGTATAAAACGCTACAAACAAAACAGATCGTTGAAAAAGTAGTTGAAAAAAATGGATTTATAAAAGTGATCTTTCAAAATGAAAATGTAGGGTGGGTACGAAAAAATGATTTGGAGTAAAATACGAGCTTTATTTATCGCGTTTGAGTTTACTGTTACCGTGTCAATTGTGATTATTCTTATGTATATTTTTCCTAAAAAAAACCATATGATACGATACTATTGGTCAAAGATGCAGATTTTTCTAATGGGGGTAAAACTTGACACAGAAGGGGATCTAGATCTAAAAGCTGACATCTATATGATCAATCATCAATCGATCCTAGACATAGTACTTCTTGAAGCCCTTTGTGATAGAAATATCGCATGGGTCGCAAAAAAAGAGATTGCAAAAATACCATGGTTTGGAAGAATTCTTGATGCTCCAAAAATGATAGTGGTTGAAAGAGAAAATAAAACAAGCTTAGTAAAGCTATTGCGAGAAGCAAAAGATCGTCATAAAAATGGCAGACCAATCGCTATATTTCCAGAAGGGACAAGAACTGATGGTAGCTATTTAAGAGAGTTTAAAGCAGGGGCAAAAATGATTGCTCAAAAAAATAGAATGAGGGTACAGCCTATTATTTTAGTAGGAACAAGAGAGATTTTTGATTCTAAAAAGTTTAATCAAAAGCCAGGAGTGGTAAAAATAGTCTATTTGGATTCAATAGAAGCAGATAAACAAACCCCTTGGTATGAGCAAATTGAAGAGAAGATGAGACAAACCCTCCAAAAAAAGCTACAAAATGACATTTAATTTTGTTAACATTGTTGCTGTAGGTGTAGGTGGTGCTCTTGGGGCTGTTTGTAGGTTTTATGTTGGTGTCCAAGTTGTCAAATATTTCCCCCACGAGCTACCACTTGCAACTCTCCTTGTAAATCTTGTAGGAAGCTTTATCGTTGGGGTACTGGTTGGGTTGTTTTTAACTTTAACTCCCCCTGAATATATAAAAGCTTTTTTAATAGCAGGATTTTTAGGAGCCCTTACAACATATTCTACATTTGCAATTGAAAGCTTTACCCTTCTTCAAACAAACATTTGGTATGGAATTTTAAACATTGTTTTAAATGTTGTGGGTACAATAACCTTTGCTATGGCTGGATACAAAATAGTAAGATATATTATAAATTAAAAGAGGAAAATATGCAATTATATATTTATGCAAAAAGTGGACATAATTTTGGATTAGAAAATATACGAAGATCAAGTGCTATATCAAGAATGCTTCAAGAGTGTGATCCTATACTTTGCTCAGCAGATTATAGAGCAGCTACTTTTGCAAAAGAGAACTTAGGGGTTCAAAAAGGGGTGGGAGTAGATGTTATAGGCAATATGCCAAATGTGATGGAAAGAGGGGATATGCTTATTTATGATGATAGTGGAGAAGCAAGTGAAACTATGCAATCACATATGAAAGAGTTCTGCACAGAGCTTTTTAAAGTGGGTGTTGATATCCCCTATGATATTGTAGATAATACTTATTTTGATAAAGTAGATATCAAAAGAGATAAAGCGATTTTTTTTGCAGATGATGACTATAGTGAGTGGTTTTTAAACCTTGTCAAAACAGGTTCAAAAAAAGAGTTTCCAATTCTTTGGGGGCACTATTTCTTTTTCAAAAATGAAGATGCGTTGGCTCAATATTTTAGTAAACTATATGAAGAAGAGGAATATGAAGATACCATAAAATCTACAAAATACCTTTTAACTGCTTCAGTTCATACCGCAATAGAGTCTCTATCAGCTGGTAATTGTCCTGTCTTTTTTCAAAGAGGGGATAAGGAAGTATCAAATCTTGATCTTATTGAAAAATATGGTATCCCAACCGTAGAAGGGGAAAACTTTGATGATTTAGTTACAAATTTTGAGAAAACAATAAAGAACTATCCACAAACAAAGCTAGTAGAAAAGTTTGATATAGCACCAATCAAAAGTAAAATAGAAGCAGTGCTAAAAAAATTTGAAGCTATTAAACCCTCTTTAGAGTACAAATTTTAGATCTTTTCAAATAATTTATACAAACTAACTTTAATAGTATATATTTGATATATACTGTTATGGTATCATAAAGGGTTCAATAAGAGAAATATTTAGAGAAAAGATACCAATAAAAATATGAAAAAACCAATAATATTAAGCAAGAACCTTATTTGGGATAACGACACAAAAATACTTCAATATGAAACAAAAACAGTAAAACTAACCCAGTCAGAGACAATTTTACTTGATACCCTTATTAATCATATCAATAGACCTATGTCTAGCGAGTTGCTTTTTGATGAGATATTTAATTTTGATAAAGAATACTCTGCTCAAACAATTCGAGTGATCGTAAGCAAACTACGAAAAAAACTCCCTGTCAATATTATAGAAAATATATATGGACACCAGTATATTATACGCATTGAGAATATTAGTTACCAATTGCAAAATGAGCTAGACAATTACTTATATGATGTACTTGATCAAATAGATTATAGTGTGGTTATTACCAACCCTTTAGAGTATGACAATCCAGTTATCTATGCAAATAAAAAGTTTTTGGATGTATACCAATACAACCAAAAAGATATCATAGGGAAAAATTGCAGAATACTCCAGCATGAAAAAACCAATCAAAGCAATAAAGCAAAACTTAAAGAAGCGATAGAGAAAAAAGTACCAATCACCACAGAGCTAATAAACTATAGAAAAGATTTAAGCCAGATAAAAATTGAGTTAACTGTAAGTCCTATTTTTGATAGAAAGAATGAAGCGTTAAAATACTTTATAGGGATGCAAAAGATTATCAGCCAATAGATACATAAAGG